>JAQTXO010000106.1 GCA_028688765.1 Acidiphilium sp.
GGCATGGCGGCGGCGGCGGGCGGGGCCGGGCGGTCGTTCCAGAACGGGTCGATCGGGTTGGCGACCGGCACCATGACCAGCCCGGCATCGCTGAATTTCGCAACCATATTGGCGCTCATCAGCCACGGATCGTAGCCGATCCGGGCGCCGGGGGCGGTGGTTTTCAGCCAGGTTTCGGGCGGGGTTTCGGTGATGTGGCAGCGCTCCCACAGCGCCGGATCGGTCTGGCTGGCGAGTTGGAGCGTGTAACGGCCATCGGAGAACACCGCTGCCTTGTCGGCGAGGACGATGGCGAGGCCCGCGCTGCCGGTGAAGCCGGTCAGCCAGGCGAGGCGGGCGGCGGAATCGGGGACGTATTCGCCGAGGAATTCATCGTTGCGCGGCTGGATGAAACCGTCGAGACCCTGAGCCCGCAATGCCGCCCGCTAGGATGAGATGCGCTCTTTCATCATATCTTAACCAAGTTCCTATCATGTTTTTGCATAGCTGACCGAGGAATCCTTCGCTCCACATGGCGCGACCGGAGGCTTATGTTGCGCTGCAAGACGACGATAACGATCGGTAACGACGAAAACAGTTCCCGGATCGCCGTCGGTTCCCTGATCTGAAAGTGAAACACCATGGCCATCTCGACATCTACCTCCACCAAGCTCGCCTCGCCGGTCGCGCACGCGATCGCCTCGCAGAACGCCGCCATCGATGCCGCGCTGCGCGATAATTTCAACCGGACCGTCGCGATGTTCGACCGGGTGCGGGATTATTTCGTGCAGCTGAGCACGGCACGCGCGGCGTTCCGCGAATTGTCGCAGCTCAACGATCGCGAACTCGCCGATCTCGGCATCGCGCGCTCGGATATCCGCAACGTGGTGCGCGGCAAGTTCCCGACGCGCGTCTGACCCCGTGCGACCGCAGGCCGGCGCATTCCGGTGCGCGGGCCTGACAAGGCAAACCCGGGTCGATTCCCCTTTCATGCGAAGGGGGGATCGACCCGGGTTTTTGCTGTGGTGGGCATTGAGGGGGCGCGCATGGCGGGGGCGCGCATCGGTTTTTCGAGAATCAGCGTGGTCCATTCGCCATCGTCGATCCGGGATTTCAGCACCAGCCCGTGTCGTCGATGGGCCGAGAGCACCCAGCGGGCCTGACGGTCGAGCAGGCCGGCGAGGATCGCGATGCCGCCGGGGGCGAGTTTGGCCGCCAGCTGATGCGCCATCGCGGTGAGCGGACGGGCGAGGATGTTGGCGAAGACCAGATCATACGGTGCGTGACGGCGCAGCACCGGGCTGAGCCAGCCATCGGCGCGGCGGGCGCGGAACAGGCGGGCGGTGCCGTTGAGCGCCGCATTGGCGGTGGCGACCCGGACCGCCCGTGCGTCGATATCGGTGGCGAGCACCGGGCGACCCCAGATTTTCACCCCGGCGATGCCGAGCACGCCCGAGCCGGTGCCGAGATCGAGAATATTGAGCGGGCGGCGGCGCTTGGCCATCATTTCGAGGGCGAGCAGGCAGCCGCGCGTCGAGCCGTGTTCGCCGGTTCCGAAGGCGAGCCCGGCATCGACCGTGATGCTGTGGCGCCCGGCGAGCTTTTTATCCTTGATGTGCGTGCCGCGAATGGCGAAGCGATCGCCGATTTTCTGTTCGGGAAAACCCTGGTAGCTGCGCGCGAGCCAGCCGCCGGCGGGAACCCTGATCCGCTCGATCTCGGGGGTGATGCCGCTCGCGGCTTCCGCGAGGATCAGCGCGGTCACCAGATCGCCGTCCGAGCCGTCGATTTCGCGTAATCCCTCGACCACCCAGGTGTTGGTGGCTTCGTTGAGAAAGAAACCGACGGTGCGGCAGCAGCAGCCGAGCGCGGCCTCGAAGGCTTCGAGGGCGGTGGCCGGCACGGTGAGGACGATGCGTTCGAGATGTTCGGGCCGGGGCATCACGCGCGCTCCACGAAACGGTCGAGCACGCGTTTTTCGCCGGCGGTCTCGAAGCGGATGTCGAGCCGGTCGTCATCGGTGTCGATGACGATGCCGTAGCCGAATTTCTGGTGAAACACGCGGGTTCCTTCGGTGAGTTTGTCGGCGCGGGCCGGGCGGGACGGGGTGTTCCAGGCGTCGTCACGCCGGGCCAGCAGGGGGGTTGCGGTGGCGAATACCGGCGGGGCGGACAGGCGCTGGTCGCGCGCGAGGCTCGCCGAGCCGCCGAGGGTGATGAAATCGGCCGGCAGTTCCCCGATGAAGCGCGAGGGCACGCTCGATTGCCAGTTGGCGTAGATGCGCCGGTTGGCGCAATGCGAGATGATCGCGCGCTGTTTGGCGCGGGTGATGCCGACATAGGCGAGGCGGCGTTCCTCCTCCAGCGACTTGGCCCCGCCTTCGTCGAGCGCGCGCTGGTTGGGGAACACACCTTCCTCCCAGCCGGGCAGGAAGACGGTGTCGAACTCCAGACCTTTGGCGGCATGCAGGGTCATCAGGAACACTTTATCGTCATCCACCTCGTTATCATTGTCCATAACGAGCGAAACATGTTCGAGGAAGCCTTCGAGCGTGTCGAAATCGGCCAGCGCGCGGACGAGTTCCTTGAGGTTTTCGATCCGCCCGGCGGCATCCGGGGTTTTCTGCTCCTGCCACATTGCGATGATGCCGCTTTCGTCGAGCAGGGTGGACAGGGTGATGACATGGCCGTCGCGCTTGAGGGTTGCTCGCCAGTGCGCGAATTTGGCGATCAGGTCGCGCAGCCCGTCGCGTGCCTTGCCGCGCAATGTCGCTTCCGCGGCGATCCGGGCGGCGGCTTCGGCGAGGGGGACGCCATCGGCGCGGGCGCGTTCGTGCATCGCGCGCAAGGCGGTGTCGCCGAGGCCGCGCTTGGGGGTGTTGACGATGCGCTCGAAAGCGAGATCGTCCGCGGGTTGGGCCACGACGCGGAGATAGGCGATGGCGTCGCGGATTTCGGCGCGTTCGTAGAAGCGCAATCCGCCGATGATGCGGTAGGGCAGGCCGATCGCGATGAACCGTTCCTCGAAGGCGCGGGTCTGGAACCCGGCGCGGACCAGCACGGCGCATTCGGCGAGTTTGTGGCCGTCGCGCCGCAGGGTTTCGACGCGGGTGGCGACGGCGCGGGATTCCTCGTCGGAATCCCAGAAGGCGAAAACCTCGACGTTCTCGCCGATGGCATCGGTGCGGCCGGCGCGCAGGGTTTTGCCGAGGCGGCCTTCGTTATGGGCGATCAGGCCGGAGGCGGCGGCGAGGATCGGGGCGGTCGAGCGGTAATTGGCTTCGAGCCGGACGATTTTCGCGCCCGGGAAATCGGCCTCGAAGCGCAGGATGTTCTCGATCTCGGCGCCGCGCCAGGAATAGATGCTCTGGTCGTCGTCGCCGACGCAGCAGATGTTTCTGGAATGCTGGGCGAGCAGGCGGAGCCAGTAATACTGGACCAGATTGGTGTCCTGGTATTCATCGACCAGGATGTAGCGGAACCGGCGATGGTACTCGGCCAGAACCTCGGGGTCGCGGCGGAGCAGATCGTAGGCGAGCAGCAGCAAGTCGCCGAAATCGCACGCGTTGAGGGCACGCAGGCGGTCCTGATAGGCGGCATACAGGTCGCGGGCGGATTCGGCACCCCAATCGATATCCTGATCGCGCGGCACCGCATCCGGCAGCAGGGCGCGGTCTTTCCAGCGCTGGATCGTGCCCATCAGCCCCTGCGGGGTGAAGCGCTTGGTGTCCATCCGGCGGGCTTCCATCACCTGTTTGAGCAGGCGCAACTGGTCGTCGGTATCGAGGATGGAGAAGCTCGATGTGCGGTCGACCCGCTCGGCGTAGCGGCGCAGCATACGGGCGGCGAGGGCATGGAAGGTGCCGAGCCAGAGGCCTTCCGCCGGCTGGTCGAGCAGGGCCGAAACCCGCTCGCGCATTTCGCGCGCCGCCTTGTTGGTGAAGGTGACCGCGAGGATCTGGCTGGGGAAGGCGCGGCGGCTGAGCAGGATGTGGGCGAATCTGGTGGTCAGGACACGGGTTTTGCCAGTGCCGGCGCCGGCCAGGACCAGGACGGGGCCGTCGGTTGCTTCCACCGCTTCGCGCTGGGCCTGGTTCAGGCGGGTGAGGTAGTCGGTCATGCGCTGCGACAGGTAAGGTGAGGAAGCGCTTCTTTTTTGGAAAAAAGAAGCAAAAAACTTTCGGTTGTCTGGGGCATGGGAGGTTTTACCGGCACGGGCCAATCGGGATCAAAGTTTTTTTGCTTCTTTTTTTTCAAAAAAAGAAGTGCTCGCCTCCTTCGCCTTCACCCCCAGAATCCGCGCGATCGCGTAGGTGAGGTCGGCCCGGTTCAGCGTGTAGAAATGGAATTCGTCGATCCCGTTGGCCTGCAAGGTGCGGACCTGCTCGGCGGCGATGGCGGCGGCGACCATCTGGCGGGTTTCGGCATCGTCGTCGAGGCCGTCGAACATTTCGGCCATCCAGCCGGGGACGTAGGTGCCGCCCATTTCGCTGATCCGCTTCGCCTGCGCGAAGTTCGAGACCGGCATGATGCCGGGGATGATCGGGGCGGTGATCCCGGCGGCGAGGGCGCGGTCGAGGAAGTCGAGGAAGTTTCCGGTCTCGAAGAACACCTGGCTGATCGCGCGGCTGGCCCCGGCATCGAGCTTGCGCTTGAGGTTGTCGAGGTCGGCCTGCGGATTTTCGGCCTGGGCGTGGGTTTCGGGATAGGCGGCGACCGAGATGTCGAAATCGGCGACGCGCTTGAGCCCGGATACGAGGTCGGCGGCGTATTCGTAGCCTTGCGGATGGGGCTGATAGGGCGCTTTCGACGGTGGATCGCCGCGCAGGGCGACGATATGGCGCACCCCGGCATCCCAGTAGCGGCGGGCGACATCGTCGACCTCGCCGCGTGAGGCACCGACGCAGGTGAGGTGGGCGGCGGGTGTCAGGCTGGTTTCGCGCACGAGGCGGGTGACGGTGGCGTGGGTGCGCTCCTGGGTCGAGCCGCCGGCGCCGTAGGTGACCGAGACGAATTGCGGGGCCAGCACTTCGAGCCGGCGGATGCAGGACCAGAGCTGGGTTTCCAGCGCCTCGGTCTTGGGCGGAAAGAACTCGAACGAGATCGCCGGCGCGGGCGCGCGCGGCGCGCGGGTGGGCAGCGGCGCGATGCGCGGGCTCGCGAGCCAGCGTTCGAGCGAGGCCTGCGGCAACGGGCTTGGGGATTCGTGGTTCATCGCACTTTCTCCTCGGTCGATTTCGTGGCAGCAAGCGATCGGTGGGGCAAGGCTCGAACGCCGTGGCGCGAACGGGTCGGTGCGCGGCATGACTGATCGTTGTGCGGTGCAGTTGATCAGCCGCACCACTGCGCTACATAAAGTGAACCAGGCGGGCTCGCAAACGCGTCCGGCTTCGGCGGAACGCGTCGGTCGTGATAGTGACGATCGTATAATGGAAAGGCGGTCCCGGTTTTCGGGGTCGATGAAGGAGGCCTATGGGCATCGTGGTAAAATCGGTTGCGCCGCTGCTGGCGGTGGGTGCTCTCCTGGCCGGGTGTGCCACCGCGCCGCCGAAGTCCGATCACGCGGCCTATCAGGCCTATGAGCAGCAGAACGATCCGCTCAAGCCGTTCAACAAGGTCTCCTATCATTTCGACAACAAGCTCGACACCTATGTGCTGAAGCCGATCGCGCTCGGGTATATCGATGTGACGACGCCGGGCATTCGGGCGCATGTGGCCGATTTCATGAGCAATACCGATGCGCCGGCTCAGTTGCTGGAATTCATGGCCGCCGGAAAGCCGCGCGATGCCGGGACGACGCTGGTGCGTTTTCTGGTCAATTCGACCGTGGGGATCGGCGGGTTGTTCGATCCCGCCGGTGCGCTCGGGTATCATCGGGTCTATACCGATCTGGGGTTGACCCTCGCGGGTTATGGCGTGCCGGAAGGGCCGTATCTCTATCTGCCGTTTGCCGGACCTTCGGATCTGCGTGACGCGACGGGGATTCCGGCGAGTATCGTGCTGACCCCGACCTTCCCGGCCCCGCCCTCGAACGGGCTGACCATTTTCAACTACGGGTCGGATGCGCTGAGCGTGGTGAACACCCGCGCGCAACTGCACGGGACGATTTCCAATATCAGGAAAACGTCGCTGGACCCCTATGCCACATTCCGGAGCCTTTATCGCCAACATCGTGCCGCACTGTTGAAGGACATCAACAAGCGCGATGTCGCGACGCCGCCGGCCTGGTATTCCGCCGCGCAGCGCAAGGCAATGCGGCATGAAGAATACGACGCCTCGAACTAGACCGAACTTCAGAAAGGACTGCCCTATGGCTGCCTATTTCCGCCGGGTTCTGCTCGGCGCCTTTGCCGTGATGCCGGTGCTCGCCACTGCCCCGATCATTGCCGCCACCAGTGCCTATGCGGCGTCCCCCAGTGCCTCGGCCGCGAAAACCTTCATCAATGATTCCGGCCAGAAGCTAGTGGGGATCATCAACGGGCCGGGCTCGACCAGCGAGAAATCCGCCCGGCTGCGCGCGTTGGTCAATAACATCGTGGCGGTCGATCAGATCGGTAAATTCGTCCTCGGGCGGTACTGGCAGGTGGCGACGCCGGCGCAGCGCAGCGAGTATATGCAACTGTTCCACCAGACGCTCGCCTACAACATCACCACCCAGATCCGCGCTTATAAAGGTGTCACGTTCACCACGGGCCGGGCGACCACCGGGCCCGAGGGCGAGATGGTCAGCACCGAGGTGAGCCGTCAGGGCCAGTCACCCGCTCATGTGCAATGGGTGGTCGACACTGTGGGCGGCCAGCCGAAAATCGTGGACGTCGTGGTGGAGGGAACCTCGCTGCGGGTGACCGAGCGTTCGGAATATTCCAGCGTTATCAACGATCATGGCGGCCAGGTGAGCGCGCTGCTCGATGCGATGAAGCAGCAGCTGACCCGGATGGAAGCTGGTTGAGTTGAAATAACACCCAAACTCCGGGGCGCGCATATTGCCTTTGTGCGGCCCGGGGTCTATAGAGGCGAAAAATAATACTCCAACCTTCACGGAGGTGGCCTCAACGGGCCGCCTTTTTTGTTGCCTGTTACCCAGACCTGATGATCCTGATACGAGTCGATCGCTTGAACCAGACACGTCCGCAACATACCGGCCTCGAAGGCCGCATCGCCGATCTGATCGCCCCCGGGCTGGAATCGATCGGGTACGAACTTGTCCGCGTCACCATCATGGGCAAGCAGACGCCGACGGTGCAGATCATGGCGGACCGGGCGGACCAGACCCAGCTCTCGCTCGATGATTGCGAGCGGATCAGCCATCTGGTGTCGGCGGTCCTCGATGTCGATGATCCGATCAGCACGGCCTGGACCCTGGAGGTCAGTTCCACCGGGATCGACCGGCCGCTGACCCGGGTGAAGGACTGGAACCGGTTTGCCGGGCATCTCGCCAAGATCGAGATGGATGTCCCGATCGCCGCCGGGCGCAAGCGGGTGACCGCGACCGTGCTGAGCGCGGATGACACCGCCGCACGGGTCAAGCTCGATACCGGCGAGACGGTCGATCTGCCGCATCATGATATCCGCAAGGCCAAGCTCGTCCTGACCGAAGATCTGATCAAGGCGACCGAAACGCCGTCTCCCCCTAACTGAACTATCCAGAGCAAAAGAGCGAGAATTCCATGGACACCGCGATTGCCCGCCCCGAACTGCTCCTCGTCGCCGACGCCGTTGCCCGCGAGAAGCAGATCGACCGCGACGAAGTGCTGGAAGCGATGGAGCAGGCCATCCAGAAGGCCGGTCGCGCCAAATACGGGCACGAGAAGGACATTCGAGCGACGATCGACCGCAAGACCGGCGATGTCCGGCTGTCCCGCTGGACCGAGGCGGTCGAGGTGGTAGAAAATGAAGAGACGCAGAGTCCGCTGCATATTGCCAAGAAGTTCAAGCCGGATAT
>JAQTXO010000107.1 GCA_028688765.1 Acidiphilium sp.
AACAATGCGGACGTTGGGGCCATCACTGTGCAACCTCGGCAAACGGGTCACGCTCTGCCTGTTCCTGCTCACGCTCGGCGGGGCCAAGAAAATCAGCCGGAACGCCACCAGCCTTAATCGCATCGAGCAAACCTTTCCAGCTCGGTGGACGCCGTGAAAGGATCACGTCTCCGGTGTCCGGGTCTTTGCGGATAAAGACTGCCGTCCCCTCGAAGCGATAAGCGGCAGGAAGCCGCACCGCCTGGCTGCGGCCATTGTTGAAAATCTTAGCGATCTGCGTCATCGCGCCCTCCGTGGTAGCTAACGTGGTATATATCATGTATGGCATATGACATGGTATATATCAAGCGTTTTTGATGTCTTGGGTATTTCCCCCGGATCATTTTTTTTGCAGCGGCAAAGACGGTGCGGCTCTAGGCCCGCCGCTATTCATAATGCGGCCGGGTGGCTGGGAATGGTGCGGGAAACCCCTCTGTGACCACGGCAGAATATTGCCCCCGCGAGAGCACGCTACCGATGTCGGGGCGGCTTTCGTTCAATTCCTCGACGAACGATGATCGATTCAGCTTCTCGGCGTAGCGGTAGGCGTCGTTTTCACGCGCGAAGCCACGGGTTTTCGCGGCAAACTCAAGCGCTGGCTCGCCGCATTCATACCACCAGCCCCCTTCCTCGGGACCGCCATAAGCCCTGTCCACCAGATAGATCGCGACCGTGTATGCCATGCTCATCTCCATAAGAAGGCCGGGACCGCCCCAGCCTATTTTCTGGCGTGTGATGGCTGATGGAGGGGGAAAGTGCCGGCGAGGTTGGCCGGGTTGCGAGCTGGTGGGGCATAGCCCTGCCGGCGAGCGGCCCTGCCAGCCGGTAGGCGGCGCTTTCGGGGAGGCGCGAGCCTGCGCGCCTCCCCTTCTTGGCCGCGTCTGCGGCCATAAAAAAACCCGGCATTATGCCGGGAAATCTTTACGCCATGAAACCATGATATCTAGTAATAATGCGACTATAGCGGAGCGGCACGAATGAGATCGTCAAGCCGGGCCGTAAGTGTGTCGATCAGAAATTGTGCATCATTCACGGCGTCAACGGGATCACGACGGAGGGCACTCGCAAGCGCGGTCTTGAGCCAGTCCGATGCAGTCGGATCTGTCATGACGGCATGGATTTCGGCATCGGTTGTTTGGTTAACGAGGGGGAGCAACACATCGCTGGGCTTCAATTCTCGGGCTCCTCTGGGATCAAGTTGTTGCTTCTTGTGGTCATTGGCAATCATAATTTATTGCCGTTTCTTCCGCCGAGGCTGTTGTGTCCATACCCAACCTGGCACGGCCTCTAGCTCAGCTATTCGTTCGTCCGACAGCGTGCCGGTGCGATAAAAGTCGCGGAACCTGCTTACCCACTTGCCGAGCTTAAACCCATCAGCCTCAACGTGCCGTTGAGGCACATTACTGTGGCCTTCGCGCTCAATAAAGGCGCGAAGAGCCATTATCCCGCGTGTCCAAGCCTCGTCACGCACACTCCATACCCAGCCAGGAATGGTTTCTAACGCTGCAATGCGATCTGGCGAAAGCTTTCCAAACCGGTATCTTCGGCGGTTAAAGCTTACCCAATTTCCGAGGATGAATCCGTCAGCTTCAACGTGGCCGATGGGCACGTTTGCGTGGCGCTCGCGTTCTACGAACTCTTGAAGCGCGGCGATGCCTTTACTCCAAGCGTCACTGCGCAGACTCCAACGCCAGCCTTTGACAGTTTCCAGTGCCTCAATACGGTCTTTTGAAAGTTGGCCAGCACTATACTCGTGCCGGCGCAACCCGACCCAATTTCCGAGTTTGAATCCGTCAGCTTCAACGTGGCCGATGGGCACGTTTGCGTGGCGCTCGCGTTCTACGAACTCTTGAAGCGCGGTAAAGCCGTTATTCCAAGCCTCGTCATGCACATGCCATACCCAGCCTGGAATGGTTTCCAACGCTTCAATGCGGTCTTTTGAAAGCTGACCAGCACTATACTCGTAACGGCGGGAACCCACCCATTTTCCGAGTTTGAACCCATCCGGCTCAATATAGCGCTTCGGCACACGCGCATTTCCGTTGCGGGCCGCAAACTCAACAAGCCGGCGGCAACCATGATCGAACGGAAATAGAAGCTCATCGAGAGCAATTACCTCTATGCCCCGGCGGATTGCTTCAAGGTCAACATCACCCACGATCCGCACCCAGGCTGGCGCCAGTACTGTTGTGCCCGCCCCCGTCTCAAAGCCCCTTCCGGCGGTTGTGATATTTTCAGCGAACAATTCGTCATTGTCGCGCATAGCAGCGAGAACATCCCAAACAAGTGACAGGTCACTATTCGCAAGTGCGTCCTCCGGCGTTTGTCCGGCTCGTGCATCGAGCATCACGGGAAGCAGAATATACCCCTTGGTCTTATCCGGCGCCTTGCGCAGCGCCCGCCCTATCGCCTGGATAATGTCAATTTTGCTGGTTTTCCGCCCGAGAAACGCAACAAGATCGATAGCGGGAATGTCCACGCCTTCCGTCAGGCAACGCGCATTGCTGACAAGGGCACGTTCAGCAGTCGCGAATGCCTTCATAGCTTCATGCCGCCCAATTTTGTCCGCGCCATTGACATGAAAAATGTCAAAACCCGGCATGGCGTGCTCATTTGAAAGTTTGTCCTGCGAGAAGTCACGAGCGGCAAGGATTGTATTGTGAAAGCTGATGGCCTTTTTTATTCCGACGCTTTCGATTGCTTTGGCGATCGCGGCCCGGCCCGTTGCCTCTTGCAGCCGCTCTCCGGTCAAGCCATGCACGGCTCTGGCAAGCCCGAGGGCCTGGGCCTCATTGCGAGTGACTACGGAAATCAGCACTTCCCAATCGCATATGATCCCACGTTCGACGGCTTTGCGGAAAGACAGATTGTAGGCGATAGGCCCATAGATGGCGGCATCGTCCATCGACACGACTTCGCCAGTGACCCTGCGGACGATCCGGGGGGTGGCTGTCATGAAAAGACGTTTTCGGATGGGTAAAACGTGGTCATGCAGCATCAGGCCGAATGATTTATCGGCCGCGCCAGCGGTGTTATGCGCTTCGTCCGCAATTCCAATGTCCAGCGGCATCCCAATTTCGGTAAGCGCATCCGCAACCACCCAAGCGGAATGGTAAGTGGAGAAGATGACGTTAACTGCGCCAGGCGGGGCCTCCGTGATGAAGCGGCGCAACTCCGAGGCGTCAGTCGTGACAACGGCCGGAATTTCATCCGGGGGAATATCATCAGCCTCCACGCCGGCGTCTGAACATACGGCGATGACTCGGAAGCGCTCTCCCCAGGGCTGAAACTCGCGCCATACCTGAATGGTCTGCTTGATAAGGCCGAGTGACGGGACAAACACCCCTTCCGTCGCGACGGCCTTGCCGGCGACGGTCAAGCCGACAATCGTTTTGCCGGTGCCGCAAGCCATGACCACCGTGGCACGGTCCCGTTCTGCCCAGGTGTGGAGCACGCAATCCACCGCTTCCGATTGGTGCGGCTCTAGGGTCAATTCCGAACACTGAGCAATGCGTGTTGTCAGGCTAGCGAGATGCGTCATTGTAAGTCCCGTCTTTGGGTGTGTCCGCCATTGTTTGCCAACGTCTGCCGGAAGCCATCGAGGTCCGCGTCATATAACAAACATGTAGACTATATCTTAAATAAATGGAAAAAGTAAGAACGTGATTGAACTGTGCCAAGCAATGGCATGGCGACTTATTTAGTGCCATCCCGTGGCATCGCTTGAGCGGCGACCAGGGCGCCGCTCAAGCGAATGTAACCCGCCTCCCCTTCCGATAAGGCGGCAAGTAGTTCGTTCGCGGTTCGCGCCGCCAAATCATCCGATTTGGCAGCGCGCTCAGCAAAAAAGCTGGTTGGATAAGCGTATGCTGCGCGTCGATCGAGGTCGTTCAACGCGATGAAACCGCCCGCCTCATCGAACCCAAATCGGAGCCTACTCTTAGGGGGTGTCATGCGCTGACCGTGCGCGGGTTTATGAGCGGTCATCAAGCTGCATCCCCTTCATGGGGTGACACCCTTCCTAAGCCTTCGGCTTCCGGCGATCTGGTGACAGATAGACGGGATCAACATCGAACCCCTCTGCGGCCAGCGCCTTGATGATCAGATAGGTTTTGGTGCAGCCCTGCTCGAAGCAGGCCCGCGCGAGCTGCTGGTTCAGCGCTGGCGGGATATTGATCTGGATAGGGGTCAGCTTTTCCGGTTTCTCCGGGCGCTCCCTTGGTGCCCCCTCCCCTCTTGCCTTGGTCACGGCGGACCATCGCTTGGTCATCTGCGCCGTGTTTGCCTCAACCGGTTCGTCGCTCGGCTCGACGTTTTCAACGGGTGCGGCCGGGAGGCGGTGGCGCGGGCGGGGATCAAGGTCGGCGATGATATCTGGTAGCGGTAGCGGCTGCTTAGCCATTATGCGGCCTCCGTGGCGGGGGTAAGAGCGGCGAGGATTGCGCCGGTCAGGGCGGCGACGTTCTCGGCCGGCGAGCCGTTTGGCTCGACCTGGCGGGGAACCTGGCCGGTGATGTGCATTTCCCGAAACGCCACCCGGTCCATCAAACCGACCGAAACCACGGGGACGCCACGGCCATCGAGCGCGGAGCGAACGTGCCGGGATGCCCGGCTCTCGAAGCCCGGCGCGATCTGTGTCCAGACGATGGCCCTGGGGATCGGCGAGCCCCGCAATTCCTGGGCATCATCGACCTGGGTATTGGTGCGAATGGCATCGCGCAGGTCCGGCAATGACGGGCGGCTCGGGATTAATACAAGGGTGGACCGCTGGAACGCCTTCAATGCCAGGGTTGAAGAGACGCCAGGAAGATCGATCACAACCAGGTCATGGGTGGACTTTGCATCCCGCAGCGCGGGCAGAACGGTGTCCTCGTCCACATTACCGATGACGGTAAAATTCGGGATCGCCGCCTTTTCCGCGAACGCCGCGCCATGCTGATTGAAATCACAATCGAGCATCGCGACGCGATGGCCCTCAAGAGCAAGTTCGGTGGCGAGAAGCAGGGACAAAGTGGTTTTGCCCACGCCCCCCTTCATATTGGCGATTGTGATGACGTGCATTGTGCCTCCGCGAGTGTGTGGGTCAGACCTATAACTCTATTAGTCATGACGCCTATATATCATGATGTAAGGCAAGGCAATAGGAAAGCTAGAACAATAGACAACAATAGATCATGATATATAGAAGCCCGCCGGACCTCTTACCCGCCGGGGCTGGCGATCAGGGAGCATGGTTCTTATTCGCCGTCATGCGCACCATTGGTGCACATATCTTGCGTGTGGAGGATTGGGGTTAACCGTCCTCGTCAGTTCACCAGCGGCGCACAGCCAACCAATAGCCAAGTCCGATAGTCAGCCACCCGCACAATATCACGGCAACACCAAAGGCTCGCCGAACTCCCCAGCGACCTCGAACCCGGTTCAGGTCATAGAGATAGAGCCATCCGCCAAAGAGATTTATGCAGGTGCCAAGCAAGAGGCCGCCAAGGCTGAACCTGTCTGGCGGTATCCCAATTCCTGGAAAGACGTGCATTGTGCCTCCGCGAGTGTGTGGGCCAGATCAATAGCTCTATTAGTCAAGACATCTATATACCATGATGTAGGGCAAGATAATAGACAAACTAGAACAATGGACAACAAGAGATCATGATATACAGAAGCCCTGCCGGTCTGTAGCGGGCCGTTGCGGGAGGGGCGGCGCTCCGCCCTCCCTTCGGTCGCCGCGTCTGCGGCGAACGGTCCCCGGCCCGAAAGGGCGGGCCGGCCATCAAGACAACTATAAACCATAACACATAGAAATCATGAGATCATAGTAACAAGAAACCTAGAATCCGGGACCGGCCGCGTATGTGCGTCGTCCGCCCCGGCTGGGGCGGGCGCGTGCCGTGATTAGGCGAGGATCATCTGTTTCTGACGGGCTTCCTCGGTGTAGGCGCTGAGGGGTTTACAGGCATCGAAACCCTGATCCCGCTCAACTCCGAGACGCATCCGGCTGCGGACGCTGCGCAATTCGCTGAGGCTGACATAGCCGAGTTCGGGGCATCCCATACCCAGATCGCAAAGCCCGAATGCCCGATCTTCGTCGTCAGGGTCCAGCTCGGTCAGCAGCCAGGTCATGCCGCTGCCGGGCAGAAACAGTTTCACAACCGGGAACGGGTCTATTTCTTCACCCGCCGCTGACTTGCGGCCGTTCTCGATCATGATGGCTTTCTGATGCTTTGTGAAAAGGTTCATCGTGGTTCTCCCTCGCAGCAACCGGGACCGCCCCGGCTTCATTTCTGGCGTGTGAAGGCAAGGGGAGGGGGCAATGGCGCGCGGGACCGGCCGGGCTGCGCGGGGCGCGGGGCGTAGCCCTGACGCCCTGGGCGGCCCTGCCGGTCTGTAGCGGGCCGTTGCGGGAGGGGCGGTGCTCCGCCCCTCCCTTCGGTCGCCGCGTCTGCGGCGATCGGTCCCCGGCCCGCCAGGGCCGGCCATCTGTCAGGCCCTTCGGCGGCATGAAACCAGGGATTCTGGTCTTATAAAGACCAAGAGATATAGATATCAGAAAACCCGCCCTACCGGGCGGGTGATTCCGTTTCCGGGGTGCGGGGCGCGTCTGGTGATCGGCTTGTTACTGGAATCGGCGTTTCGCGCCGAAATGCGCGCCGATCCAGGCGCCAACGCCAATCGGACTCAGCATCAGAACCAACTTCACGGCATGATTGAGTATCGCCACAAAAAAGGCGAGGCCGGTGGGCTGTGGCGGGCAGGAATAGGCAAGGATCGAGCATCCCGCTTGCCCGGCCTGGTCCGGCGGGAACGCCATGCGCCACGATAGATAAGCTGAAAGCAGAATCCACAAGAGCGCCGGAATCACCAATGCCGGTTTTGTCGGCTCCCGCCAGGTGGACACGCCAAAGTAAAGCAAAGCCGGGATGGCAAAAAGGCCGATGAGGTAAATTGTCTGAATCATGTGTTCACGCTCTGTTCTGTTAATTTAGGGATATGAGTCATTCGCCTGCCGAACGCAAGATTTTTCGGTTTTAGCCAGCCCTTTCGGGCTGGCGGCGGCTCCATTGAAAGAAATATTCCAGCCCGCCATTACCGATCCAGCCGTGCCGGAAAGGGTCACATGGTCCCGAATCATATGACCCTATGCTTGGCCTAAAAGCCTGACATCACCATCTGCCCACGGGCACGGGCGCGTTTCATGATCGGCGCACCCGTATATTCCTGACCTGAGACGCGGGCTTTGTTGTAGATCTCCCGCTTATCGAGGCCGCTATAGATGAACATCAGAGCGGCATGTTTCAGGTCGTGAAAGGGTGATAGGCTCCATGACAAAACATCGCCTTGCTCTTGTGCGGGCAGATGATTGCGTAATTCCTCCACGCGGTCTTGCTCATATCGACCGCGTTCGTCGGTCATCGTCACCTTGATCTCAAGGCTGCACGAGAGACCGGCGTTGTAGAGTGCTGCCGGTTCGACGGCATCGCCAAGGGTGCTGCGGGCCTTGCGGATATAGCTTTCCGCCAAGGTCTGGCGGTCGCCGGCAAAGCGCAGGCAACCGCCTTCGCAGGCCGAAGCAAAGGTCACGATTTTTTGCATGATCTCCCAGTCAAGGCCGACGCCAAGCAGGGACCATGACCGGACGCGAATTTGTCTGCCTCCGCTCCGGCACTCGAACAGATTGTTGTCGCCGCCCAACTCGAAAAACATGAATTGATCTGAATAGAACGGGTCTTTGTCAAAGAGGGCGTTAAGATCGTCGGCCCGAAACCGGATTGCGGCGAAATCATCGACAAGGCGAGAGGACATTCGTTTTCTCCAAGCGGTAGCGGCGGAATTGCCGGTTGCTTCTTTTCTGGCGTGAAGCGGGGGA
>JAQTXO010000108.1 GCA_028688765.1 Acidiphilium sp.
GACCGCGATATTCGTTCCAGTGATGGGGCCGCCGATCACCAGCGACCCCGCCGCATCGATCTCCAGTGACCCGCCGACACTCACCCCGCTCGAAATCACCATCGCCCCGCCGGAGGCCAGCGTCACCGGGCTGGTATCGGCCATGCTGATCGCCGAGGCGACCGAGAGCAGCGACGAGGCGGTGAGAATGATCGTGCCGCTCAATCCACCCAGAACACTCGGATCGACATAGGATGTCGTGCTGGAATCGGTCCCGATCGTGGTGACGCCGCCAGTGGTCGTCGTCCCTGCCTGCGCGTTGGCATGCCCCGATTTCACCACCAGCGTCGCCGGATCGAGCAGGATGGTCCCCGACGCCCCCTGCGCGGCGAACACCGTCTCGGTGCCCGAAAGCGAAATCACCCCGTCGCTGGAGGTCTCGATCGTCCCGCCCTGCGCGATCCCCTGTGCCGAAAGCGCGCCATCCTGCGTGGTCCGCGTGGTCGAAAGCGCGGTGATCCGCCCGCCGCTGCCCGAAACTTCCGCATCCGCGCTCACATGCGCCCCGGCGGCGATGCTGACGCTGTTCGCCTTCGGTGCCGTGGTATCGGCCGGCCCCGCCACGGCCCGCGCCGCATCGGTCCCCAGCGCCACTACCCCGCCGCCCGCCTTGCCCGAGGCATCGATCAGCGCGGTCGACGCCACCTTGACCGCCCCGCTCGCATCGACCGCGATGGTCCCGCCGCCCGAGCCCGGCTGCGTGCCGCGCGCGAGCAGGCTGCCCGCCACCTGCAGATCCCCGCCGATCCCCTCGATCGTGATCGCGCCCCTGCTCCGGCCCACGCTGTCGGCCTGCACCACGCCGCGCACATCGAGCAGGGTCTGAATGATCCCGTCCACCGCCTGCGCGGTCAGCGTCACCGTGCCGCCATTGGCGATGATCACGCCCTGATTGGTCACCAGCGCATTGACCACCCGCCCACCGAGATCGACCTTGCGCACCGCCTGCGTGACATCGATCGAAACCAGCCCGTCGCCCGAAATATCGAGGGTGAAGGTCGAGGCCCCGGCCAGGATCACATGCCCCAGCGTCGCGGTGATCGTGCCGCGATTGACCACCTGCGGCGCCACGAACGCGGCCAGCCCGGCCTGCTTCATCGTGATCGTGCCGTCGTTGACGATCCGCGCCCCCGGCTTCGGCGGCGCGTCGAACAGCATCTTTCCGGCCATGAAGTTCTTCGCCGAAATCCCGGCGGTGCTCACCACCAGGCTCTCGGCATTCACCTGCGACCCCGGCGTGAACACCACGCCCGACTGGTTCATCAGCACGATCTGCCCGTTGGCGTCGATCCGCCCGGCAATGATCGAGGGATTGTTCGAAATCACCCGGTTGAGCGCGATCGCCTGGGCGTTCGGCTGATCGAACGTCACCTTCGCCCCGGCACCGACATTGAAGCTCTGCCAGTTGATCGCGGCGCGCGCACTGCTCTGATGGATCGTGACGCTGCCGGGCGCCTGCGTAATGCTCGCCTGCCCGCCCACCACCTGCCCGCCCTGCGGTGTCGCGTTTCCGGGCAGCGCGGGGGGATTGGCCCGCGCCGTGCCGCTCACCAGCAGCGCCGCACTCAGCGCGGTCGAGGCCAGCAACAAGCGGCGGCTGGCGGCACGATCGGGCAGTATCGGCGCTGATGTCGTCATGTGTTCACCATCAATAGCGTGCGATCACGCCCCAATAAACCGCGGTTCCGGAAAGAGGCGCAATCCCGCTGCCGGCCGGTTGCAGCTGCGTGACGAAGCGATGCACCGCCTCAAGGTCGAATTCCAGCGTGGAGGTCAGCCGGAACCGCGCGCCGATCCCGGCGGAGGCGAGCCGGTAGTTATTGGCGGTCTCGCCCGGCGAGAGTTTGTCGTTCTGCCAGTTCTCGCCGTAATCATAGAACCCGTAGAACTGGGTGCCCAGATCCAGCCGCCGCCCGAACGCCGCCAGCACCACCGGGGTGTTCAATTGCAGCTCGGCGCTGGCATAAATCGCCTTGTCCCCGGTCACCTGGCCGGAATAATAGCCCTGGGTGATCCGGTTGCCGCCGAGATAGAACTCCTCGGAGGAGGGCAGCACATCCGGCGTGTATTGGCCGCCGAACGCACCCTGCACCGCAACCGTCGCGTTCGCCCACGGGCTGAACAAGGTCTGGGTCCGCTCCACCGCCGCATCGATCTTGATGAAATCGAGGTTCTCGCCGACCCGCCCGGCATTGATCCGCCCATTGGCCGAAGCCCCCAGTATGGAAAGCCCCTTGGAAATCTGGAACGAGGCGGTGGTCAGCGCCACCCGGTCCCCGCCGAGCGCATCGTCGGTGAAGGCCTCGTTCAGCTCGAACCGCAACGCCCTGACCGAGTCCGACGATGTCGCCGCCTCCCCGCCGCCGAGGCCGGATGCGGTATCGATCAAATTCTGCGTCCCATCGAGGCTCAGCTTCGCCTCCAGCGTATTCCCCCGCCGCAGCAGCAGCGGATAGCTGGCATTGACCCCGAACACTTCGAGATAGGCGCGATACCCGATCTCGCGCAGCACCCCGCTCGGCTGCGCCCGCCCGGCCCCGGCATAGATCCCGATCCGCAGCCCGCTGGAGCCGACATAAAAGCTTTCCGCCGCCTGGCCGAAATTATTGGTGCTGCCCGAGGTGTGAAACAGCGAAATCTGAGTCTGATCGCCCAGCGCCGTCACGCTGTTGACATCGGCAACCGCGAGCCCTTCGGCCGGCCCGGTCTCGGAAAACCCGCGATTATCGGCGGTCAGCAACCCGGACACCACCTGATGGCGCACCTGCGCCACCAATGTCAGCGCGCCGGGCGCGGCATCGTTGCGCTCCAGCACCGCCTCGACCGAAACCCCCGGAATCTCCTCGGCCAGCAGCAGCCAATGCTCCAGCGAGGCTTCGCGCACCGGGCGCGCATGGGTCAGATGATCGAGGAATTTCAGCACCAGCGAGCCGACCGGCCCGATATTGCGCGAGAGTTTGACGGTGACGATATGCCCCTCGGTGACAATGAACCGCAAATCCCCGGCGGCATTGATCTCGGCGGAAACCGCCGTCAGCACAAACCCGTGGTCTCGGTAAAGCGACACCAGCCGCAACCGCGCCGCCTCCACCCGGGCCAGCGGCACCGCAAGCCCGGTGAGCGGCCCGATCGTGAGGTCGATCACCGAGGCGGGAAACACCGTCGCCCCGATCACCGAAGCCGAGCGCACCGGCACCGCCGCATGAGGCACCGCCCCCTCGACCCCCAGCGGCTTGAAATTCGGCAGCGACTGCCCGAGGTTCGGGGGTGCCTTGGGCAGAATATGAGGCAAGGGCGACGCCTGCGGCACCTGCCCCAGCAAAGACGGCGGCACCGCCGTCTGCCCATAGGCAACCCCGCCGCCCGCAACCCCCAGAGCGATCAAGCCCACCGCCCGGCCCAGCAAACCCAACCGCCGCCGTCCCATCCGCCTCGTCACTCCCGATGTGTTAACAGAGTGATAACGCATTCTGGCTAAAATATGAAGCGGCGTTCACCTAAATTTAAGGTTGTTATCGAATTTGGTATGATCGGATCGCGGTCCGCGCATCATCACCGCGCTGCCCCCGCGACCCCATCGAGCCGGCGGGCCGTGATCCCCAATCTAACAGAGTTGATTGTCCGGCACGTAATAAACGGCGCGCGCAGAAGCCGCTCACCGTGCCTGAGGTGGCGGCCACTTTCCCTCGGCCAACAACCGCTTGACCTCCTTGGGCGGCGGCGGCGGCCACGGAAAACCGGCGGCCTTGATCTTCTCGATTGCGCGCCCTCTCGCCTGGCCTTGTGTACTGTTAGGGTCGAGCCGTTCATTGAGGACAAACTGTGGAAAGACAAACCCGCTGGCAGGCGCTGCAATCCAGATAGAGGCCCCGCGGTCGAGCAGAATATTAACGGCATCCCACGATTCAGCTGCTGCGGCCTCTGAAATCGCCGTTATCCCGATACTATCGGTAGCATCAACGTTTGCACCATAATCAAGGAGTTTTTTCGTAGCGGCTACTTGATTATGCATTGCTGCCTGCATCAAAGCTGGTTGGTTCAATACACCATCAGGATTTGCACCCGCAGCGAGCAAGGTGTCCAGAATGTCGATGTTTGCATCATCAAGCGCCATATTGATCGGTGCTCTGTCAGGCCCGCCGTCTGGATTAGCTCCAGCCATCAGAAGGGCAGAAATCATGGCACGATTGGCTCGCTCCACCGCAATTAATAATGCTGTGACCCCGTCGGGCGCAGTGCAGTTTACCCCCTCCGGCAAGCCCATAGCAAATTCGAGGGCTCGCTTGGTACGGCCCCTCGCCACTTCTTCGGCAAATTGACGCTGTGCTGACTCCAGAAACGAATCCGGTGTAAAAAAAATCTGCTTCATCGAGCGATCTTTCGAATCGTTCCTGCTGTTAGGGACACCCCAGATCCTCCATCTTCTTTATAATTGACTGCTGAACCGAAGCCATCTTATGGGCTTCCCAACTATAGGAGCGATTGGAAATCGGAGGTAAAATAAATCGATCACCATAGGCGCACGGTAATACTGATGCATCTAACGAAGTTGAGAGGATATCATCGGCCGTATTATAAGCTGTTACTGATGTCTGAACTGCAGGAAAGCCACCTACAGTTGCAGGACTGAGTCCGGCAGCGTTGAATGTCGTTGCAGGCTGGCCAGTGATTACGGAGGCTGCTGCCGCAAGCCCACCACCGAGAGAATGGCCGGTAAATGATACATTTTGTTCCGTATTTAACAGCTTATTGCCCAGCGCAATCGCTTGTTTATACGAGGACGAGGGTAAACCGACCCCTTGAAGAAGGTTTTGGCCCCAATCTTCTAGCGAAGCTGTGCCTCTGTATGCTACGACGTATGCTGGGTTATCGACAGGTCCAGATGCATAGATTGACGCTCGAAAGGAAGAGTTGTCCGGTGCCAGTCTTTGGGGTGTCAACCCGAGAGAAGCCAATTCATTTTTCCCGTCTTCCGTCGTAGGATCAAGATAACGATACCCATCCGGCAAGCTCGGATCGTCTCCATAAACATGCGTCGAAAGCTGTGCCATATCCTTTGCATGAGCCAGTTGCGCGCAATCGGGATCATTCACCGCTTCCCGCTCGATCGGGCGCGCGGCCCGGCTCGGAGCCTGTTTCGATGCATCCTCGGCAACGGGTTCCTTCTCGGGAAAGCCCTCGATCAGCCGGATCCGACTGATCAGCACGGTCAGGAACGTCATGACGCCAAGCTGAAAGAGGGCCGAAGCCAGTTCCTTGGCTGCGGCGTCGATCTGGCGCTGCGTCCGCGCGGTACCGGCTGCGATCACCGCCTGAATGAGGCTGCGGATCGCGAGGAGCCCGGCATAGCCCGCTTCGGTCCATGCCAGACCCACCAGCAAGGTATCGATGACGACATCGAGTCCCGGAACACCTTGCGCGGCCACGAGACCCGCCAACGCTACAGCCAGAATACTCAGATTGATCGGGGTCAGCAGGTCTTCGAGCTGTTTCTGAAACGCAACCCAGTCGGCGCCGGCGACCGCTTGCAGATCGTGCTGATCGATCATCGCCTGGAACATCGCCACGAGTTTCTGCTCGACCGACCAGTTGCCGACATCACCGACCGGATTTGTCACAACCGATGCGGGATGCCGCCGCACCATCGCCACATGCAGCGACGCAGGGGTTTTGAAATAGAACGTGGCGAGCAGCGGGCTGTGCACGTCCTGATTGAGCCGGCGAATCAGCGCCGGGTCCGATGCAAGGCCGGCGAGTCCCGGTCGCCACTCCGCGTAGAACCGCCGGACACTCGAAATCGTCGATGGTGAGGAGCAGGCACCGCTGATCATGGCATCATACGCCCGTCCCCCCTGCCGACCGCCGACGAGAGCGTGGGGGAACAATTCGAAACGCCGGAGCAGCACCGTATCGTTATTGATCGGCAGGATCAGCAGCGCGCCCTGGGACACGCGTAGTTCCAGATAGGGGCGCGGCGGGAGCTTGTTCGCCCGTGCCCGATACGGAATCATTCCGTCCATCCAACTAATCCCCGTTTGTGCAAGCGAGCCTGTTCATTGAGCATATCAACGCGTCGCCGCCAATAAGCGGCCCCGCTCAATCCTCGGCGGTTGCAATCAGGAAAAGGCCATGAATCCATCGCATTCAGCGCACGAAATTCGATTTTGTCAGTAGCCGGGCAGGCTGGTATTGAAAATAAATAACATTAAGTTCATTTAATTTTTGTTAATAACGCAGGTCATCTCCTTGGGGTCAGCCTCTCGAACCTAGCTGCCTGTGCGAGACTAGGATAAAAAGTGAGCAACGAGACCGGGAGCTGAGCGCTGATGGACGCACTGACAGATCTGTTGGAAATCGAAACACCCTTATCGGCGGGTTCGTTCCGGGTCACGAGCGTCCTCGGCGGCTGCGATCTGAGCCAACCCTTCACCTACGTCGTTACCCTCCGCACCGGCCTCTCCATCATCGAGGTCGACCAGCTCCTCCACCAGCCCGTCACCATCACCATCGCCCAGGGCGGCCCGCATCTCTGTTATCTCAACGGCCTCGTGCTCAGCATCACCCAGATGCCGTCAACCTCCACCGGCTCCACCCTGCTCGCCGCGCAATCCTACTGGGATTACGAACTCGTCATCGTCCCCAAGCTCCACTTCCTCGAGCAGACCAGCGACTGTCGCTTCTTCGAAAACCTCTCCTCTCTCGATATCGTGAAAAAGATCCTGCCGGAATTCGGCGTCACCGATGTCGACTACCGGGTCACCGCCCCCCCGCCGACCCGCCCCTACACCGTCATGTTCAACGAAACCTATCTCGGCTTCGTCAACCGCATCCTCGCCCAGGACGGGCTCTTCTATTTCTTCGAACACAGCGACGGCGCCCACACCCTCGTCATCGGCGATTCCAACGCCGCCTTCAAAACCCTCCCGGCCTCCCCGGTCATGTTCTCGTCCCAGAGCGGGATCGAAGCCGGCATCCACTCCTGGCAGCGCGCCGACGCCACCACCATCGGCACCTCGGACATGGGCGATTACAACCCCACCACCGCCGCCACCAAAATCAAGGGCGACGAACCCACGGTCATGACCGCGAACGGCATCGCCGCCCGCTCGCACTACCATTGGCCGACCTTCGCGCCCGACCCCGGCACCGCCTCGAAAATCGCCAAACGCCACATGCAGGCCCACGAGGTCCGCGCCCGCGCCTTCACCGGCAGCGCCACCATCCCCGATCTCTACACCGGCGGCATGATCACCCTCACCGGCGATCCCACCGCCGATGGCGGAGCCACCGAATACATCCTCACCTCGGTCGCCATCGCCCTCGCCGATCACGGCGGCACCATGACCGGCTCGCGCGACCCCGGCATCAACGTCTCCCTCACCGCGATCAAGGCCAAAACCCCCTGGCAGCCGATGCCCCTGCCCAAGCCCGCCATGGCCGGCTTCTACTCCGCCACCGTGATCGGCCCGCCCGGCGAGGAAATCTACACCGACGATCTCGGCCGCATCAAAGTCCAGTTCCCGTGGGACCATCGCAATGAAACCACGCCCTCGGGCAGTTTCTGGCTCCGCGTCGTCCAGCCCTGGTCCGGCGGCGGCTGGGGGGCCCAGTTCATCCCGCGCATCGGCCAGGAAGTCGCGGTCACTTTTCTCGAAGGCGATATCGACCGCCCGGTCGCGGTCGGCGCCCTCTACAATTCCACCAACACGCCGATCTTCCCCGCCGCAGAGAAAAACAAGAGCGGCTTTCGCTCCCGCTCCACCAAAGGCGGCGGCGCCGCCGATTACAACGAAATCTCGTTCGACGACACGATGGGCTCGGAAGTCATGCTCTTCCACGCCCAGAAAGAC
>JAQTXO010000109.1 GCA_028688765.1 Acidiphilium sp.
TACCGCTCGCTCTCGGCCAAAGCGAGGCCGCAGGTCGGCAGCGCGACGCAGGCCATCGCGCCCTCGCGCAGCACCGACACATGCTGCACCACGCCATGCTCGGCCAGAATCCGCTCGATCGCGGCCCGCTCGGCATCGCTCGCGCGCGCGATGATGATGTTCTGGTTGGCGGTCATGATGATCGCGCCACGATCGATGAAATCGGGCATCGAATTGATCGCGACCAGGGCCGATTTCAGCCGCCACGCCCCGACATCCGCAATCCGCCCGTTCTCGATGAACAGCGTCAGATGATGCAGCCCCTCATGATCGGTCAGCCAGCCGAGCGCATCGCCGTTGCCGGTGAATTCGAACGCCCGTGCCGGCGCCAGCGGTGTGGCCAGCCGGGCGTTTACCTCGCGCTTGAACCAGTCCAGCCCGTGCGTGTCGATCGTGTATTTCAGCCGCGCGTGCTTGCGGTTAGTGCGGTCGCCGTAATCGCGCTGCACCGTGACCACCGCCTCGGCCACCGGAATCAGATCCGCCGCCGCGCAATAGCCGATCACATCACCCACCCGCGGATACGTCGCGGGCTCGCCGTGCGACGCGCCCATGCCGCCACCCGCCACCACATTGTAGCCGACGATCGTCTCGCCCTCGACGATCGCGATGAACGACAGATCATGCGCGAACACATCGACATCGTTCGACGGCGGCACCGCCACGGTCATCTTGAACTTGCGGGGCAGATAGGTTGGCCCATAAATTGGCTCGGCCTCCGGCTCGCCGCCCAGCACCCGCTCGTCACCAATGAAAATCTCGCGCCACGCCCCCGTGCGCGGCAGGAAATGCGCCGACAACTGCCGCGCCGCCTCCACCGCCTCGCCATGCGCGCGTGACAAATACGGGTTCGCCGCCGCCATCACGTTGCGATTAACGTCGCCGCACGCCGCAATCGTATCGAGCAAAGCCGCATCCATCGCCCGCATCGCCTCGCGCACGTTGCTCTTGATCACGCCATGAAATTGAATCGTCTGCCGCGTGGTGAGCCGCACCGTGGCATTGCCGCGCTCGGTCGCCAGCCGGTCCATCGCCAGATACTGCCGTGGCGTCAGAACCCCGCCGGGAACCCGCAAACGCGCCATGAACATATACGCCAGATCCAGCTTCCGCTTGGCACGCTCCGGCCGCAAATCACGGTCGTCCTGCACATAGACGCCATGGAACTTGATGAGCTGGCCATCGTCCTCGCCCAACCCGCCGAACGCCTGCACATCCAGCTCATCCGCCAGAGTGCCACGTAGAAAATCACTCCGCGCCTTGATCGTTTCATTGCGCGCTAAATCAGCCATCGTGCGTCCTTTCGCGATATGTGCCGAAGGGTGGGGCTTTGCCCCACGCCCCACCAGGGGCTCCGCCCCTGGACCCCGCTGGGGCCTTAGGCCCCAGACCCCGCTAGTTTCAGATGAGAGGGGGCATCAATTCCGTTGCCTTTCAAAGGGCGTCGTAAGCCCCCTCTCATCTGAAACTAATGAGGTCCAGGAACTAAGTTCCTGGCGGGGGGCCAGGGGGCAGAGCCCCCTGGTCGGGGTCCGGGGCGAAGCCCCGCCTTGCCGGCTCATGCCGCGACCGGCCGTGTGAGGAAGATGCCGCATTCGATTTTGCCGGTGCCGCTCCAGCGTCCGGCGCGGGGTGGTTCGCCGGGCTGGAGGCGGCGGGTGCAGGTGTGGCAGCCGATCGAGGCGAAGCCGTCGGCCTGGAGCGGGTGGTGTGGCAGGTTGCGGCTGGTGAAGTAGGTTTCGAGATCGGTCTGGGTCCAGGCGCGCAGCGGGTTGACGATGATGCGGCCATCGGGGCCGGTTTCGGTGGCTTGCAGGGTGGCGCGGCTGTCGGACTGGGTGTGTTTGCGCCCGCTGATCCAGGCTTCGAACGGCAGCAGCGCGTCGTCGAGCGGCATGGTTTTGCGCAGGGTGCAGCATAAATCGGGGTCGCGGGCGAACAGGGTGCCGTTGGGGTCGAAGCTGACGAGGTGGGCGGGGTCGGGGCGGATGGTCCGCACGTCCGACAGGCGCAGCCTGGTGATCAGGGCGTTGCGATAGGCGATGGTATCGGGGAAGAGTTTGCCGGTATCGAGAAAGATGACCGGCAGGGTGCGGTCGATCCGGGCGACCAAATCGAGCAGGGCGGCGGATTCGGTGCCGAAGGATGAGACCAGGGCGATGCGGCCGGGGTGGGCCGCGATGCTGGTGCGCAGCAGATCGAGCGCTTCGGCTTCCGGTTTGGTCAGGGTTTCGAGCATCAGTAGACGTCCTTTTTATAGCGTCCGGCGGCGATCAGCGCATCGAGTTCGTGCTGGCCGCGATCGGCGTCGTCCTTGCCGAGAATGCGGACGAGGGTGGCATCGACGTCGCGGGCCATCGCCTTGGCGTCGCCGCAGAGGTAGAGCGTGGCCCCTTGGTCGAGCTGGGCGCGCAGGTCGTGGCGCTGGTTCCAGAGCACGTGCTGGACGTAGCGTTTTTCGGGCTGGTCGCGCGAAAAGGCGAGGTCGAGCCGGCCGAGCACGCCGGATTTCAGCCAATCCTGAATGTCGAGCTGGTAGAGGAAATCGTACAGGAAGTGGCGGTGGCCGAAGATGAGCCAGGATTTGCCGGCGATGCCGAGGGCTTCGCGCTCCTGCAGAAAGGCGCGGTAGGGCGCGATGCCGGTGCCGGCACCGATCATCACGATCGGGGTTTCGGCACTTTCGGGCAGGCGGAAATGCGGATTGGCCTTGACGTGGACATTGACGCTGCCGCCGGTCTTGCGGCGTTCCGCGATCATGCCGGAGGCGACGCCGAGCCGGGCGCGGCCTTGGCTTTCGTAGGCCACTTTGGCGATCGCGAGATGGGCGGCCTCGCCGACCAGGCGTTGCGATGAGGCGATCGAGTAATAGCGGGGCGGCAGTTTGCGCAGCAGGGCGGTGAGTTGCGCGGTGGTCAGGGTGTGGGGGTAGGTTTCGAACAGGTCGATCGGCTGGCGCCCGGCGATGAAGCGGCCGCGCGCCTCGGCATCGGCCGCGAGGGTCGCGAGGTTCGCATCGCCGGTGAGGGCGGCGTAATCCTGGATCAATTTGCCGCTGAGCGTGGTGATGTCGCGTTCGCGGGTGAGCGCGCTATGGGCGGCGCTGTCATCGAACAGGCCGGTGGCGCGCAGCACCGCGCCGACCAGGGCGGGGTCGTTTTCGGGCGCGATGCCCAGGGTATCACCGGGTTGGTAGGCGATGCCCGAGCCGGTCAGGTCGAGTTCGAGATGCAGGGTTTCCGAGGATGAGCGCGACGAGGTGATGGCGTGCAGCGCCGCGATTTCGGCGGCGAAGGGGGCGTTCTTGCCGACCGGTTCGGCTTCGGCGCGGTGGAAATCGACATGGATGACCGAGCCGGCATCGGCGGCGGGGGTCAGTTTTTCGAGCAGGGACGCGATGAAGCCGGCGGCCTGGGTTTCGTAATCGAGGTCGCAATCGAGGCGTTCGGCGATGCGGACGCCGCCGAGCGCTTCGAACCGTGCGTCGATCTGTTTGCCGGTTTCGCAGAACTGCGCGTAGGAGGAATCGCCGAGGGCGAGCACCGCGAAATTCACGCCATCGAGCGTCGGTGCGCCCTCGGCCATCAGGGCGCGCATGAACGGGGCAGCGCGTTGCGGCGGCTCGCCTTCGCCCCAGGTGGAGGCGATGACCAGCAGGTTGACGGTGTCTTTCAGCGTGGCGAGGTCGGCATCCGCCATGTCGAGCAGGCGGGGGGCAAAGCCGCGCTTCTGGGCATCGCGCTTGGCGGCACCAGCGAGGGCTTCGGCGTTGCCGGATTCGGTGCCGTACAGAATGGTGAGTTTGGTTCTGACCACGGGCGCTGGGGCGGGCGGCGCCACTTCGCTGTTGGCGGCATCGATCCCGGCGAGAAACCCGGTCAGCCACGCACGCTGCACGGCTGAGGCGCGCCCGATCACCTGATCGAGGGCACTGATGTCCTCGGGCGCGAACGGGGCGGTGCGGGGAAGAGCGGTGGTTCGGGTCATCGGGTCAGCCTTGGGATTGTGGTGTGGTGAAATCGCAGACCCGGTCGCACAGCCAGTTCCGCTCGGAGGCGAGGGTCGCGATGCGTTTGGCGGCTTCCGGCGTCGTGACTCCCTCGCGCCGCCAGCCTTCCCGGAGCGCGCCGATCTCGGCGACGCGCCCGGCCCATTCCGGCCCGTAGCGCAGTTCGAGATTCCGCCGGATCACGCCGGCGAGGCCGGGGGCGCGGCCATTGGTGGAAATGGTGAGCAGCAGATCGCCGATCCACAGCACGCGCAGCGCCGCCAGATCATCGGGTCCGGGCATGGCGCGGCGCAACGCGGCACCGGCTTCAACGATGGCCTCATCATCCGGCGCATCGGAAAACAGCAGCGCATCGGCGGCCCCGGCGGCCCGCAGGGCGCGAAACCGGCGCAGCGCCAGAGGGCCGTTGCCGGCAACCGCGAGACGGGCAAAACGAGGATCGAGCGCAATCGGGATCATGTCATCTCCTGGGCAAAACATAGCGGGACAGGCGGGCGTATGAAATCCCATTCTCCCCGTAGGCCCAAAAACGCCATAAATAAGATTGATTTTCCAATCTCGACGTCGCAAGGAGAAAATAAGCTTCCATACCGGAGTTTTCACGCCATGTCAGAGTTACCGGTCACTCCACCCTCGATGCTCGACAAGATCGACCGCGCCATCCTGCGGCTGATCGCGCATGATGCCACCACTCCCCTCGCAGCCATCGCAAGCGAGGTCGGCCTGTCGGCGACGCCGTGCTGGAAGCGGATCAAGCGCATGGAAGAAGCGGGCGTCATCACCGCGCGGGTGGCGCTGCTCTCGCCCGAACGCCTCGGCTACCCGGTCTCGGTGTTCGCCTCGATCGAAACCGCCGATCATTCGGAAGACTGGATCAGCCGGTTCGCCGGCGTGGTCGCCGCCATGCCGGAAATCGTCGGCGCCTGGCGGATGAGCGGCGATGTCGATTACCTGTTGCATATCATGGTGCCGGATATTCCGGCTTATGATGCGTTCTATCGCCGCCTGATCGCGGCGATTCCGTTACGAAACGTATCGTCGCGCTTCGCGATGGAGCGGATGAAGGCGAGCCCGCCGCCGATTTGACAGCACACGGCACGGTTCGAATAAAGCAGGGCCCTTCGCGATCCGACCGAGGTGAACCTTCATGGCCCCGAACCCCGTATCCCGCCGCCTTGCCGGCCGATGCGCCCTCGTCACCGGTGGCGCCACCGGTATCGGGCGCGCCATCGCCGAACGGTTCGCGGCGGAGGGAGCGGGTGTGACCATCACCCACCTGCCGGATGGCGGGGATGCCGCCACCGTGCTCGCCGCGCTGCGAGCGATCAATCCGGAAGGGGCGCATGCGGCGGAGCCCGCCGATGTCACCGATCACAAAGCCATATTCCGATGGGCCGCGCCGCCGAGATCGCGGAAATCGCCGCCGTGGCCGCGTTTCTGGCCTCGTCCTCAGCCAGAACGGCATAGATCGCGGGCATTGATGGGCGCTCGGCGATCGCGAGGGCTTCTGGCAGCCGGAATCTTGTGTGACGTTCCCGCGCCCGATGATGGATGCCGCTTTCGGCGGCCTGCGATTTGGCGCTCACCTGATGGCGCGCCGGACCGCATCGCATAAAGATGATCGGGTTATGCCCGTCCTTTCCGGCGACAAGCTCAAAGCTTGCGGCGGACAGATGATGGCACTTATCGACGACAAGATAGCCGTAATTGGCAACGATATCATCAACCTCGCCTCTGCGAACCAGGCTCTGGATCAGCCCGACGTCGATGACACCGGTGGGTTTGCGGATCTATCACGGTTTGTCAGTTATTTTTAATAGCACCGCATTTCGTTTGTCCGTTCAAAAAAACCGCGGCATTTCAGGACTTTTTCACGCGCGTGAAGGGCACAGTGTCGGTCGGGTCAGAATCTGTTCGTGGGTGACATGATACGATTATTTTATAATTGTGAGTCAGGCTCTCACCGACTTATGGAACCACTGTCAATTCGGAAACCTCCCGCGACTCAATACGGTCACTCAGTGCTTTTACGCATGCGCGTCAATCTCCGATGCAGGGTGCTGCGCGAGATTCCGAGCCGGCGCGATGCTACCGAAAGATTACCGCCTGTCTCGCGGATCGCGGTGTCGATGGCATTCTGTTCGAGGTTCGCCAACAACGCGGATGGCGCGGCCGATCCCGAGGGCCCGGGTCGACCGCAAGGGAAGTCCTCGATCGTGACCGCGCCGCTCCCGGTGAGCAGCAGGCATTCGACCAGATTGCGCAATTCGCGCACATTGCCGGGCCAGTCGTGGGATTTGAGCCGGTCGAGCGCCGCGATCGGAAAGATGCGCGGTGCCACACCGTGGCGGGCGGCAAGGGTCCGGTTGAAATAGGCGAGCAGGTCCGCAATGTCGTCGAGCCGGTCGCGCAGCGGCGGCACCATGATCGAGGCGACATCGATGCGGTAGAACAGGTCGCGGCGGAACCGCCCGGCGGCGACTTCGGCCTTCATGTCGCGATTGGTGATCGCGATCAGCCGGACCGAAACCCTGCGCGGCGTGGTATCGCCAAGCCGGTAGATCACGCCTTCCTCAAGCGCGCGCAGCAGCATCGGCTGCAATTCGAGCGGCAGTTCGCCGATTTCGTCGAGGCAGAGCGTACCACCATCGGCGAGTTCGAACCGTCCGGGCCGACCCTCGGTCGTCGCGCCGGTGAAGGCGCCTTTGACATGGCCGAAGAGTTCCGCCCCGATCAGGTCCTTCGAGGTGGCACCGCAGTTGAACACGACGAAGGGTGCCGAGAAATCGAGGCTGCCGTGCATCGCCCGCGCGAGCAATTCCTTGCCGACACCGGTTTCACCCTGAATGAGCACCGGAACGCGGTGGCGGGCGAGTTGCGTGGCCCGCCGGATGGTTTCCGCCATCACCGTGCTCGACCCGATGATATGATGAAACAGGCTTCGGCTGGCATCGGCTTCCGAACCGGCGGGCAGGGCAGCGGGTTTCGCCGGGCGGTTGCGGGCCGGCAGCACGACCATCGCGCCGACGGTGCGGTCGTCGAGAATGACCGGATGGAACGCGCCATCGGCGCGCAAGGGTTCGGGCATCCGGTCGAACCAGCGCTCCACCGGCTGTTCGGGGTTGAACCCCGCGACGGTCTCGCCAACCCCGATCAAGCCACCCTTGCCGTTGGAATAGATGATCCGCCCGGTCCGGTCGATCGCGAGCAGCTCCGAATTGCCAATGGTCGGCATACGTTCCAGGCAGCGTTCCAGCAGCCGCATCCGCTCTCGCCCGATCCGCTCGGCAAGCGCGGTCTCGATCTGCCGCGCCGTCGCCACCGCGAGGGAAAGATTGCCCCGCTGATAGGTCGAGGGCGGACCGGAAATATCCACAATGCCCAGTATCCGCCCGCTACCCGGCTCGCGCACCGGGGCGGCGGCACAGGTCCAGCTTTTGATTCCCTCGCAGAAATGCTCACTCGCATGCACCTGCGCCGGCTGGCCGGTGGCGAGCGCGGTGCCGATGCCGTTGGTGCCGATCACATCCTCCCGCCAGTGGCCGCCCGCGACCAGGTGAATCCGTTCGCCCTGCCCGAGCGTGCGATGATCGCCCACCGCCTCCAGCACCACACCGTCCGGGTCGGTCAGCAGCATCATGCAGTTGGCACCCGCGAACACCTCCGCGATGCGCTGGAACAGATCGCGCGAGGCCGCGATCAGATCCCGGTTGCGATGGCGCAACGCAAGGATCGTATCGCCCCGCGCCGCGATGGGCGCTTCCCGGCCGCTCGGGTTGACGCCACATGCCAGGCTGCGCTGCCAGGACGAGATGACGACATTGCCGAGC
>JAQTXO010000110.1:0-2536 GCA_028688765.1 Acidiphilium sp.
CCACGGATTATGAAAATCCAGATGCTGGCACCGAAACCGCTGCCGAAGCCGTTGCCGCCGCCGCCCAAACCGATGCCGCCGCCACCGAAGGCGCTGCCGCCACCGCCTCTGCCGGTCGCGCCACCCCGACCGATGCCGCCACCGCCGCCGAGGCCGGTGCCACGACACGTTGCGCGCCCGATCCCCCGGCCGCATCCGGTCAAGCCCGCGCCAGCTATGGTGCAGCCACGACCGCAACCGCCGCCGGCCGCGCCGGTGGTATCGGCCGCCGAGGTGGAGACCGTGACGGCGCGTTATGCGGCGCTGGTCCATTCATCGGTGCAGGCGGATCTGCTTGTGCCCGAGATGGTGAGCATGATGCACCTGCGCGGAGTGACCGTGGTGGCGATAACGATCGCGCCGAGCGGGGCGCTGATGGGCGTTGCGGTGCTGCGCTCGTCAGGCGCGCCGCCGATCGACCGGGCGGCGGTGGCTTCGGTGCGGGCGACGCGGTTTCCGCCGTTTGCCGCGTCGATGCCGCATCATCCGATGGTGTTCCGGCTCGCGGTCAGGCTCAGCGGCGGCTGATCAGTCGAGGAAGAGCTTGCCGGGGTTGAGAATGCCGCGCGGGTCGAGGGCGGATTTGATCGTGCGCATCATGGCGAGGGCCGAAGCCCCGTGTTCGCGGGTGAGGAATTCGCGTTTGCCGATGCCGACGCCGTGCTCGCCGCTGGCGGCACCACCCAAAGCGAGGGCCTGGCCGACGATTTCACGGTCGAGCGCCCAGGCGCGGGCGGCGCCTTCCGGCGTGTCGGGGTAGAGGATCAGGACGTGGAAATTGCCATCGCCGACATGGCCGACGATGCAGGCATGCAGGCCTGAGCGGGTGACGGATTGCCGGGCCTCAGCCATGGCTTCGGCGAGGTTGGAGATCGGGACGATCGTGTCGGTCGCGAAGGCGCCATGGCCGGGATAGGCGGCGCGGGCGGCCCAGTAGGCGTCGTGACGGGCTTGCCAGAGTTTGGTGCGGGCTTCGGTTTCGGTCGCGAAGGCGAAGCCCTGGCCGCCATGGGCGGCGGCGATCGCCTCGGCCATGGCGGCCTGTTCGGCGACGCTGGCTTCGGTGCCGTGAAACTCCAGCAGCAAGGTGGGGCGGGCGGTGAGGTCGAGTTTCGAGTAGGCGATCGAGGCGGCCATCTGGGCGGGGTCGGCGTATTCGATGCGCGCGAGGGGGATGCCGGTCTGCATGATCTCGATGACCGCATCGATCGCGCCACGTTCGCTCTGAAAGCCGCAGACGGCGGCACCGATCGCCTCGGGAATGCCGTAGAGGCGGAGCTGGATTTCGGTGATGATGCCGAGCGTTCCCTCCGAGCCGATCAGCAGGCGGGTGAGGTCGTAGCCGGTTGAGGATTTACGGACGCGGCCGCCGGTATCGACGATGGTGCCGTCGGCGAGGACGGCGCGCAGGCCGAGGACGTTGTCGCGGATGGTGCCGTAGCGGACCGCATTGGTGCCGGAAGCGCGGGTCGCGCACATGCCGCCGATGGTGCAGTCCGCGCCGGGATCGACCGGGAAGAACAGCCCGTGGTCGCGCAGGTAGGTGTTGAGTTGTTTGCGGGTGACCCCGGCTTCCACCCGGCCATCGAGGTCGGCATCGTTGACGGCAAGGATACGGTTCATCCGGCTGAGATCGAGGCTGATGCCGCCGGCGACCGGGGTGACGTGACCTTCGAGCGAGGTTCCCGCGCCGAAGGCGGTGACCGGGGTGTGGTTCTGGTGGCAGAGGGCGAGGAGCTGGGCGATCTCGGCGGTGGTTTCAGGGAAGATCACCGCATCGGGCAGGGTGGTCGCGGCGTTGGCTTCGCCATGGGCGTGGGTTTCGCGGATCGCGTGATTGAGGCTGAGCCGGTCGCCGAACAGGGATTGGGCGGTGGTGATGGTGAGTACCGTTTCCATGTGCCGAGGTTAGGCCGATCGCGGCGGGTTTGGAAGCGGCTATGGCGGGATTTGACATCGCAGGCGGAAGTCCCGCAGGGCAGTGGGACGGGCCGGAGGAGACGGGGCGATGGATGGGATCAGGAACGATGTTGCGCGCCGGGTTCTGAGCGTTCTGCTCGTGGTGGCTTTTGCCGCCGTGGTGCTGGCGCGGATTCCCTCGATCGAGATGCATGGCGGGCGGTTCTGGGCCGAGGAAGGCACGGTGTATTTCAGCTCGGCGTGGCATCGGCCCTGGTATGTCACGTGGTTCACGGTGGCGGCGGATGCCGGGTACTGGAACTTCGCGGCGGGGTTCGGCACGTGGCTCGCGCTGAAATGGGGCGGGGTGCTGCATGCCCCGATGGTGACGATCGCCTTTGCGCTGCTGATCCAGTGCCTGCCGGTTTACGTGATCGTGACCCATGAGTTTCCGTGGCGGCGGTCGGTGATCGCGACGGTGGTTGCGGTGCTGTTCTGTGCCATTCCGCCGGTGACCGGCGAGGTCTGGCTGAACACGATCACCAGCCAGTTTCATCTGGCGCTGGCAGCGGCGCTGATTTACGCGGCACCGCCCCGG
>JAQTXO010000110.1:2546-7860 GCA_028688765.1 Acidiphilium sp.
TGCTGGATTGCGCGATCCTGGCGTTCGCGGTGATTTCCGGGCCGGCGACCAGTTTTCTGATGCCGCTCTTCGTGATTGCGGCGGTGATCGGGCGGCAGCGTATCGTCATGGTCGAGGCGGCGATCGTGTTCGCCGGGTTCTGTATCCAGCTGACGGTGTTCCTGCTCTATCCGCTGGCGGAGCGGGGCAGCCATTTCGGACCGGGAGAGTTGCTTTCGGTGATCAGCCTGCATGTGGTGGTGTTGCAGATGCTCGGCCTGGTTCTCGCGCGGGATTTCGCGGCCTATCTGCATGCGGTTCATCAGGCCGGTGCATGGCTGTGGGCGGGGCCGCTGATTTTCGTGGCATTTTACGGCGTGATCGGCTGGGGGATTTTCCGGACCAGGAGTGTTGTGCTGTTGCGGTTGTTCGCGGCTGGCCTCGTGTTCGTGCTGGTGTCGTTTTACGAGGCCTGGGCGGGGTCGTTCATCGGGTTCATGCACTTGCTGTCCGGGGGGCGCTACGGGTTTGCCCCTGAGGTTCTCGATTCGCTGTCGGTTCTTGGAGTGGCGGTGCGGGCGCAAGGCGGATTGCGGCGCGGGTTCGTGGCGGCGACGGTGTTGATGTTCGCGATCGGCGTGATCGATTTTCGCAGCGACGTGCTGTTTTTCGCCGAGGGGCCGGCGTGGCCGGCTCAGGTGGCGCTATGGCGCAAGGACCCCCGACATTTCCTGTTGATCTGGCCGAACGCACCGTGGAAGGTCAATCTGCGGGCGGGGACGTGGAGTATCCAGCATCCTAACAAGGTGTAGCGGGTCCGGTTTTGCTGCCTGCTGCACGGCGTGGGACGATCAGCCAGACCAGACTTGCCACGCTGAACCAGAACAAAATCCAGGCGATCGGCTCGAATGGCGGGGTGAAATGGAACGCGATGCGGTTGCGGCCCTGCTTCAGGTCGATCGACTGGACGATGCCGTGATCGGGCGTGATGGCGACCTGATGGGCGTTCACCGTCGCGTGCCAGCCGGGCATGACTAATTCCCGGCGGACCAGCCGGGCTGCGCCGATGCAGGTGGCGACGAGATCATTCCGTCGTTGATCCTGCAGGGAACAGGATGATCCGCTGGTGGTGTAGTAGGGATCGGCACCGTGCTGTTCCCAGATGGACATCAGCTTGTCGCGGTAGACACGCTGGAAGCCGGTTTGATTTTCCTCCGATGCGGAGGGTGTGGTCGAGATCGGCGTGAGGTGGGCGTCGGGCGCGGTCACGATGTAATGGACGCCCAGAAAACGATAGGATTTCGGGAACTGTTCGAGCGCTGTCGTCGCTTTGGCAACGGTCATGGGTGGGAACAGCGCCCAGAGGATGCCGCCGTTCTGGTGCGCGGCGGCGGGGAGCAGATGATGTTCGACGTAGGTCGCCCAATTCTGCGCGACCGGCAGATAATTATCGTTGATCGAGGCGATCCTGAAATAGGCCGCATAGTTCGGCTGGAGCGGACCGAGCGTGTAGAAGCGCTGGAGACCAAGATGCATTTTCAGGAACTCGATCGCGGGTCGATCGATCCGTCCCGGCCATTGGCCCGAAAGCTGAGGCAGTGAGGCCATCGCCATCGCGTAGATCGCAATCGCGCCGACCGCGACAGCGCGGCGGCGGGCGAGCCAAAGCGCCGCCACGAGGATGAGTGCGCCGATCTGGAATGCCAGCGCGGCTTCCTGCCAACGAAGCAACATCGCACGACCTTGGGGAGTGAGATGCCAGACCGCCGACCAGGGCCAAGCGAGACCTACCGCGAAGACGATCAGCCCCGTCGTGATGACGAGACCCGCGAGGAGGTGCCGGCGGGAGGGGTAAGGTTGGTCAAAGCCTCGGACCGCGAGGATGATCAGCGCCAGTTCCCAACTCGGTGAGGCGTAGCGGAAGAACATCGTTTCGCGCATCAGCGGGATCAGGTTGGTGATGGCGGGGATCGGCGGGACGCCGAAGATTTTGCCAGCGCAGATCAGAACCCAGGCGAGCAGCATCAGGGCGATGGCGCGGTCCTGCCTGACCAGGAGGCCGAGCGTTGCAAACAGCAGCAGCACGGCGCCTGCATAGCCGGCAAGGGGACCGCCGACGGTGAATAACAGCGGGCTGCCGAGACCGGTGCCGAGCGTGCCGTAGATATAGGGCACGATGATCCCGGCGAGAGCACGGATATCGATGACGATCCCGCCGAGACGGTGTTGGGCGAGGACGTTGGAAGCGGCGGTGAAATCGGCGAACGCGATGATCTGGGGACTTGCGAACATCAGACCAAGCAACAAGCCGATCAGGAGGCGGCGAATGAAGATCGACTTGTGGGCATTGTCATGAAGGCGGGCGAGCGCCCAGGCCAGCGCCATCAGCCCGTCGATATAGGCGGCCTCCGGGAAGCCGCCGAGGATGGAGACGCCGAGGGCGAGGGCGATGATGGCGATGGCGGTGCGGCCCTGTTCGGGCGCACGAGCGATTTCGATGCCGAGCAGCAGGAGCGGCAGGAACGGCAGGACGTTCAGGATCGCCTCGCCGGGTACCGCCTGGAAGGTGCCGTTGAACTGGTAGAGCAGTCCCCCGAGGAGGCTGGCGGTCCAGCTGAAGCCCATGCGGCGCAGCAGTGCAAGCGTTGCAAGCCCGGCGATGATCTGCATGGTGAGTTCGAGCCAGAGCATGCCGTTCTGCAGGGCGAGCAGCAGGATGAACGGCAGGAACAGCTCGGCGGGCTGCATTTCGCCGGCAAGCGGCAGACCGATGCCGGAATACGGGTTCCACCAGGGAATCCGGCCATGCAGCCAATCGGTCGCGGCGAGGTGACCGAGGGCCTGACTGGTCCAGCCGACATTGGGATCGCCGAAGGCCCAGCCGCTGAGGATCTGGTCCGGGCTGACGATGACGGACCCGGATTGCGACCAGAGCGGATTGGAACTCAGCCCGGTCAGCAGGGAAGGCAATTGCGCGAGGAACGGGGCGAGGATCAGGGTGGCGAGCGCGATCCAGGGTGCTGCGCGAAACTCTCGCCGGGCTGGTCTGATCATACGCGGCGTCGCTCCGGTTTTTGGTGATGGATGGGCGTAAGCCGTCGGGTTTATGCCGATTTTCGGGCGAAATGAAAGCCGGTGACGGCTCTATCCACTCTCATGGTCAGGTGTGGAACAGACGGGTGATCAGGGCGGGAAGTGCCCAGACATCGAGGATCGCCATGATCGCGGCGGGGATGGCCGACAGGGTTTCGAGCGTGGCCGCGGTGCCGGGGTGGCCGCTCGCCCGGTCGATGCGGTCGCCGAGGCGGGGGGCCCCGAGGATCAGGAAAGGGAGCAGGAGCAGGAAATAGCGACCGGTGACGCCCTGGATTTCAGCGTAGCCAACCTTGGTCCAGCTGAGATATTGGGCGAGTTCGATCGAGACGACCGTCAGCAGGACGAGGGCGAGAACGAGAAATGTGTCGGCGGTGGTGATCCGCCAGGTTGATTTGGAGAGGACGAGGCCGAGGATCGCCGTGATCGTGGCGGCGTACCAGCCCATGTATTGCCAAGGGTGAAGATCGATTGACAGCCACCCGAGCATTCCGACGGCAGACCGGCATAAAAATGTGGATTGGTCTACCAGCAGATTGACCGGCAGGATGATGAAGTCCAGCGGATGAGCGAGCAGGACCCGAAGATTGTCAGGTGGACTTGTGCTATGAAAGATCCGGGTAGGCGAGCCGGGCCAGAGTGGACCCGGATGATAAGCTGGCCAATTGAAGACCACCATTGAAAAAATTGCCATCAGAATAACCCAGATGATCGGTGGAATTGCGAAGAGGGATAGTTTCAAAAACCGCCGGATCAAATTGGGCGCGGCGACCGGAACCAGCGCTACGAAAAGCAGGAGACCGTAGGGCGGTTTCGAGCAGATGAGCAGAACCAGAAGGATAATGCCGATCAAACGTCGTAGCCGATGGGTGGCTGGGTCGGCTGTAAGCAGGGCGCAAGCCAGGGCGGTGGCAGCGAACAACTGGCCGTCCTGATTGAAGGAAGCGCCGAGTGAGATGGCCATAGGCATCATCAGAACCGTGAACAGGACGCCCCTTCCCCACCCAGCGAAGAACAGCGCAGCGGTACCCATGGCGACATAGCTGAGCACCATCATTAGCCGCCCTGCATAGAGCGAGGCCAGAGGTGGATAGCCGGTCAGGCGACCGAATTCGATCCCGATCGAACCTGGAAGGTAGAAAAAAGGAAAATACTGCACAGTGTTGGGCGCGACGTCGAATTCCTTCGACTTGGTCCATGTAATCGCTTCGGCTGCTGCGAGCCGCTTTGGACTTAGAGCGCGAGGCGGTCCCGGCACGTACTCGGAAATCGACGCGTTGACGAGTCCCTCGTTGGCGTTAACGCCGGAAATGGGAAATTTGAACTTTGATGTCGGTTTGGTGAAGATCATCCGAAAGCCGAGGATCTGGCCGCTGAGCAGCCCATCGGCGCGCGCAATGTGGGCGGGTTCGTCGGCGACCTGGGCGATCGGCGTCCGGAGCGCGAGCAGTATCCCCGTCGGTAATGCGCAAAGAACGAAGAGAGTCATCAGCCAGCGGGCGATCAGAAAATTCCCGGAACGCCGAACCATGGTGATGCTCATAGCCGCTTTCGATAACTGAAGCAGGGATCACGGTCCACTGCACTGGCGTGATCGGAACGCAAACGGACGACGGCGGATTTCACGATCGCGTGGCGGATGCCATGGGGAAGCCTTCTCAAGTTGATTTCGCTCGGGATGGAATGCCGACGGGACGAACCGGGGAGCGGGTTCGGTTTGCGTTTCGCAATGGGTGTTGGTCTGAGTTTTCGACACTGAGCGCATCAACTCGGGTAGACGATTTGGGCACGCAGGCGGCTTAAGAGGACGACGATGGCTGTGGCAAGACAGGAGATACCGATCCAGAAGGCGATCCATGCAAAGATGATGCGAGGTGGGGTGAAGTGGAAGTTTATGGTGCTGCGACCGGCTGGGAGGAGAATTGATTGCATGATCGCGCCATGAGTGCTGATGGGAACGGAGTGGTCATTCACGCTGGCGTGCCACCCTGGCATGAAAAGTTGTTGGCGCTGCAAGGTTGCGGTACCGGTGCAGCTTGCTGTCACGCTGTTACGGCGGATGAGAGTGAGTATGCACTTCGATCCAGTCGTCTTATAGAACGAACTCGCGCCGGAGAGGTGCCAGATTTCCATAACGCTATCGGCATAGACGGGTACAAGGTCTTTTGGGACTTGGCCGGTTGCCAGGAGAATCTGGGGCATATGACCGGCGATATCCTCTCCGGTATTGGATGATAGGGTA
>JAQTXO010000111.1:0-7050 GCA_028688765.1 Acidiphilium sp.
CGCAGCGGATCGGAGGGCATGAGCTGGTGCAGCTGCTGATCGAGAGCACCGGCCTGAAGACCTACGGCGCAGGAGAGTGGGTGGACCAGCCGCACGGCATCCGCGCGCGCCGCAGATGGCGCAAGCTGCACATCGCTGTTGACGCCGGGAGCCAGGAGATCGTTGCCAGTGACCTCACCGGCGATGACGTCGGCGACGTCACTCTCCTGCCGGACCTGCTCGATCAGGTGGACGGGTCGGTCGATGCCGTGATCGCTGATGGCACCTATGACGGACAACCAGTCGATGATGCCGTGGCGGCGCGTCATCCCGACGCCGATGTCATCATCCCGCCTCGTTCGACCTCTGTCCCAACTGAAACGGCGGCAAGCCAGCGGGACCGACACATCAAGGTGATCCAGGAGCATGGTCGCAGAGGATGGCAACGACAAACCGGCTACGGCCGCCGCAGCCTCGTCGAAACCGCCATGTTCCGTTATAAAACCATTATCGGCAAAAGCCTCCACGCCAGGACGCTGTCCAACCAGCGGACCGAGGCGAAGATTGGCTGCAAGATTCTCAACCGGATGACCAGTCTCGGCATGCCGGTCTCCGTCCGGATCAAGTAGCCACCGCCTCGCCAGGGCGAAATCCATCTCTTCCTTGATCAATGCAACATCGCCCATCTCCGCTGCTTCCACGGCCAGCAGAAAACGGAACATTGTTTCACAGCGCATTGCGTGTCCTCCTCCTGGCGAGCAGGAGTATATCCAGAAAAACTTACTGCGCCTTGACCGAGATCAAGTTGCAGCCCGGCGGATTGTGCGATGATGATCCGTTTCTGGAGATGAGATAATGGCAATGAAGAATCAGAAACCCGAACGGCTCCCCATGTGCGTGCTGATTGTCAGCGACAAGCCGCACCAAGACAGCGCGACCGGACGAGCGGCGCGAATTCTGATCCAGGACATGCAAGAGCATGACGTTGAGGTCGTCATTTCCTCCAGCGTCGGAGACGGGCAGGCCGTGATCGATTCCGATCCGCATCTGCAAGCCGTGATTCTGGATTGGGATTTGAAAACCGATCATGGCCACAGGCACGCGGCGGATCTGCTTAAGGATCTGCGCAGCCGCAATGCCGAGGTCCCCGTGTTTCTTCTGGCGGACCGGAACGACGCCGCGCATGTGCCGGCCGAGGTGTTGGAAGAGGCGGATGAATTCATCTGGCTGCTCGAAGATACCATGCAGTTCATCAGCGAGCGCATCGTGGCGGCGGTTCAGCGCTACCGCGCCGCACTTCTTCCGCCGATGTTCGGCGCCCTGATCAAGTTTGCGAAGGAAGCCGAATATTCCTGGCATACGCCCGGCCATACCGGCGGCACGGCGTTTCTGCGCTCCCCGGTGGGACGGGCATTCTATGATTATTTCGGCGAAACGTTGCTGCGCTCGGATCTTTCCATTTCTGTCGGCGAGCTTGGTTCCCTGCTCGATCATTCAGGCCCGATCGGCGACGGGGAGAAATATGCCGCGCATGTGTTTGGGGCGGACAGAACCTACTATGTGACCAACGGCACCTCCACCTCCAATCGGGTGGTGATGATGGGGACGGTCGCACGGGGGCAGATTGTGCTGGCGGACCGGAATTGTCATAAATCGGTTGAGCATGGCCTCAGCCTGACCGGCGCAGCTCCAGTCTATATGATGCCGCAACGCAACCATCTAGGCCTCATCGGTCCGATACCGCTCGGGAGCTTTTCGCCGGATGCCATCGCGCACAGCATCGCCTGTGCGCCCCTCGCCGCCGGGAACAAAGACAAGCCAGCTTTGGCCATCGTCACCAACTCCACCTATGACGGGCTGTGCTACGACGCCACGCGTGTAGAAGAATTGCTCGGCAAATCAGTCGACCGGGTGCTGTTCGATGAGGCCTGGTTCGCCTATGCGCGCTTCAACCCGATCTATTACGGCCGACACGCCATGCGCGGCGATCCGGGGGCGTTCGAGCGTCACGGCCCCACGGTATTCGCGACCCAATCGACGCACAAGCTGCTGGCGGCCCTGTCGCAGGCGTCGATGATCCATCTGCGGGAGGGTCGAGCAAAAGTGGAGCCCAACTGCTTCAACGAAGCGTTCATGATGCATGCCTCGACATCACCGCAATATGCGATCATCGCCTCCAACGACGTCAGCGCTGCGATGATGGAAGGTCCGGGCGGCAAGCTTCTGACCGGAGAAGCGATTGCCGAAGCAATATCCTTTCGCCAGATGCTGGCGCGACTCCATACACAATTCACCGCGCGGGGGGATTGGTTCTTCTCCGCCTGGCAGCCGGAAGAGGTGCGCGACGGTGACCATACGCTGCGCTTCGAGGACGCGCCGGCAGCGATGCTGGGGGATACCTCCTCCTGCTGGATGCTGGAACCTGGTGCATCCTGGCATGGCTTCGCCGAGCTTGAACCCGGTTATTGCATGCTGGACCCGATCAAGGTGACGGTGGTGACGCCGGGCATCTCCCCGTCCGGTCGGCTGGCGGAAACCGGCATCCCGGCACCGCTGCTCTCGGCCTATCTGGGAGAACGGGGAATCGTCGTGGAGAAGACCGCGAATTTCACAATTCTATTCCTGTTTTCGATCGGCGTGACAAAAGGAAAATGGGGGTCTCTAGTCAATGCGCTGATGGAATTCAAACGCGATTACGAGGCCAATGCTCCATTATCCCGCACGATGCCCGCACTCGCCGCCGCTCACCGGGCTGCCTACGGCGCACGCGGCCTCAGGGACCTGGCCCAGGCAATGTTTGATTCCATGCGAGTGGGCCAGATGCCGCAACTGCTGGAGACCGCTTACATTGTCGAGCCGCATGCTGCCTGTACGCCCGCGGCCGCCTATGACCGGTTGGTCCGAGGCGAAAGCACCGGTGCTGCGCTGGCGGGCCTGGCGCATGGCGTGGCGGCGACCGCCATCGTACCCTATCCGCCGGGTATTCCGCTGCTGATGCCGGGCGAAGCCTTTGGTAAGCAAGATGCGCCGGTGCTGCGCTACCTAACGGCACTGCGGGATTTCGACCGGAAATTCCCCGGCTTTGAGCACGAAACCCACGGCATTACCGCGGAGGCCGGAGACTATTACGGTCGGCGCTTCGAATCCCTCTGGAGCAACGACCCCCGACGCCACTCGGTAGCGAGATCGCTTGCGGTCGTCTGACGCCGACGGCGCGAGGAGTTGAGAATCGTAGCGCCACGAGTTCCCGTTCGAGAAAGAAAAAGGCGCCGGAAACAATCTCCGGCGCCTTTTTCGGACCTGCAAAAGGTCAGCCGATGCTCACCGTGCCATTGGCGATCAGCACGACGGAAACGACCGCCACGATCAATAGTGACACCGCCGCGACCGCCTCTTTGCGTTCGAAGACTGGTCCACCGGCCGCTTTCTCCTTCTGGGCATACCAGTAAACCGGAATACCCATCGCATAGACGATCGTTGAAAGCAGGACGAATTGCAGGCCGGCCGCGTATAGCAACCAGACGGCATAGACGGAGCCAAGAAGCCCGCTGATGAGCGCCGCGGTTTTGCCCTCTGTCCCATGAGCCGTGATAAAGGCGGGCTTGCGGGCATAGAGGAACAGATAGGCGGTGCTCGCGAAATAGGGCGGCAGGATCATCACCCCGGTGATGGCCACCATCCACAGCCAGGCGTTGTTCGCGTACATCACGACAAACATCGTCGCCTGCATGACCAGTGTGGAGAGCAGTAGTGACGGGGCAGGCGAGTGACGGCTGTTCTCACGCGAGAGAAATTTGGGAAACACACCGTCGCGCGCGCCTTCGAACGGCAGTTCCGCGACCAGGATGGTCCAGGCCAGCCAGCAGCTCAACAACGAAACCAGCACCGAGACGATAATGCCAACCGCACCCCATTGGCCGACAATCTGCTTCAGCACATAGGCGGAAGATGGACCGCTCAATCCGGCGAGTTGCGCCTGCGTCATCACCGCAAACGGCAGGATCGAGACCAGCGCGTAGAGGACCAGGCAGATGATCAGGCCGAGCAGGGTCGCGCGCCCGACATCCGAAGAGTGTTTAGCACGGCCAGAGACGACAACAGCACCTTCGATGCCGATGAAGACCCACAAGGTCACCATCATTGTGCTCTTCACTTGGGTAAGCAGGTTGCCCAGCTTGCTGTGTGCCGCCCAGACATCGCTGGAGAATTTCGCATGATCAAAAAACACGCCGAGGATGACGATGAGTGCAACGATCGGAATGATTTTTGCGGCAGTGGCTATGGCATTGAGGAAGGCCGCACTTTTAACTCCCGACAGCACCAGGAAATACATTACCCAGATCAGGATGGAGCCGCCGAGGACCGCTTCCCAGGACTTGCCGCTGAGCAGGCTTGGGTAAAAATAGCCGAGGGTCTGCATCAGTAGCACAGCGAAGCCGACATTGCCGAAAGCCGAGCTCAGCCAGTAGCCCCAAGCGGAGTTAAAACCAGCAAAACGGCCGAAACCCTCGCGTGCGTAGGAATATATGCCCGCTTTTAGCTCAGGGCGCTTGTCGGAGAGTGTACGAAACGTATCGGCCAAAAAATACATGCCGACACCGGTGACAATCCATGCAATAACGACCGCGCCAAGACCCGCGCCACTTGCCATGTTCTGCGGCAAATTGAATACGCCGCCACCGATCATCGAGCCGATAACAACGCCAGTCAGCATCAGCAGCCCGAGTTTACGCGTTTCAGGTTGTGAGCTGCCACTTGGTACTGTCGGACCCGGCTGTTGCGCCGTAGCACGGGATAAATCGTCCATGGATATTTCCTCCGCTTCTGCTAAGTATCTTAAATTACAGAATTTCAGAACGATCGCATTGACTTGAGTCAAACTAATGTCCCGTGGCAGTGATTACGAGCCGCTAGAGTAGCCGAGAACTCCGCACTCTCGATTTAGGAAGACTCGGCGTAGGCGCGGTATTACCGTCGCGCAAAATTGCCACACGGAGCGTACTAATGCAGAAAGCCGGACTTGGGGGAACTGATGATCGAAGGTCAGGTGCATGCCTTCCAAGCTCGCACGTAGTGACCCGCTCATCGGTCCGGTCTTCGCCTCGCTTCGCACAAAGTGAGGCAGGACCTCTTTAAGGGAAACTGACAGAAGATCTCTTTGATGCTATCCGCTTTTTCATAGCCTCATCCGCCCGTGCCGCACACTCCTGCAACGCCCCAGCAGATAACCCCAAACGCGTGATCGCTACCGTCCTCGCGGTCCTCCTTCACAGGACATCAGCGAATCACACGCGACCAATCCGAAACAATTCACATTCGAGTCAACGGACAATCAGGCTGATATTATAGAGGCCATTGGTCACGGGCCGAAACCATAACGGAGATCACGATGCGGCAAACTCACCGGGAAACTCACTTGATCGCGCGGATCGGCTGGCTGCGGGCAGCGGTGCTGGGCGCGAACGATGGCATCATATCGACATCGAGCCTGGTGCTGGGTGTGGCCTCCGCGGGCGGCAACGCGCACGGCGTATTGGTGGCGGGTGTGGCGGGGTTGGTCGCGGGTGCCATGTCGATGGCAGCGGGCGAGTATGTGTCGGTCAGTTCGCAATCCGATACGGAGCGGGCCGATCTGGCACGCGAAGGCCGCGAGTTGGCCGGCAATCCCGGAGCCGAGACCGAAGAGCTTGCCCGAATCTACGTCGACCGTGGTTTGGAGGCCGGACTCGCCGATGAGGTTGCGCGGCAACTCATGGAAAAGGACGCGCTGGGTGCCCACGCCCGCGATGAACTCGGTATTTCGGAGGCGACGACGGCGCGACCGGTGCAGGCGGCGATGGCCTCAGCCGCCACGTTCTCGGTTGGCGCCGCAGCACCGCTGATCCTGGTCTTGATAGCTCCGGCGAGCGCGCTGCTGGCGGTGGTCGGGGTGGGGTCGCTGCTGTTCCTTGCCGTGCTGGGCATGATCGGTGCGAAAGCCGGTGGGGCAGGCTTGCTGAGGCCGACCCTGCGGGTGACGTTCTGGGGCGCGCTTGCCATGGGCATCACCACCGGCATCGGCGCCTTAATCGGTTCGACGGTATGAGCGGCGTCATCACCGCGTTCATCGACGGTGGGTTTGGATGATGCTTGCGCATGCCCGGTTGCGCGCGGTGATTCTCGGGCTTGTCGTGGTCGGTTTGGCCGTGGGGCTGGTGGCCGATGCGCTGGGATATCGGCAGCTAACGATCGTCGCCTGGGACGGTCCAGCCACGATCGTGGCACTGGTGGTGGCGATCGATTTCATCGCCGGACTGTGGCGGGGCACACTTGGGGTCGATCTGATTGCGTTGCTGGCGATCGCGGCCTCGATCGCGCTGGGGCAGCATTTGGCGGGCGTGATCGTCGCTGCGATGGTCGCCGGCGGTGCGGCGCTCGAGGAATATGCCGGGGCGCGGGCGCGTCGGGAGTTGGCGGCGCTGGTTTCGCGCACGCCGGTGATCGCGCATCGCACCCGCGATGGCGTGATCGTCGATATCGCGATCGCGGCGGTGGCGATCGGTGATGAGTTGATCATCAAGCCTGGCGAGGTGGTGCCGGTCGACGGCGCGGTGGTGCAAGGTCCGGCGATTCTGGATGAATCCCCCCTGACCGGTGAGCCGTTGCCGGTGACGCGGGCGGTCGATCAAACGGTGCGCAGCGGCGTGTTGAACGCGGGCGGCCCGTTCGTCCTGCGCGGCACCGCGACGGCGGCGCACAGCACATTCGAGGCGATCGTGCGGCTGGTCCGGTCTGCCGAGCGCGAGCGGCCGCCGATGGCGCGGCTCGCCGATCGCTGGGCGGTCGCGTTTCTGGCGATAACCCTGGCGTCGTGCGGCGCGGTCTGGCTCTGGACCGGTGAGGCGATGCGCGCGCTTGCCATCCTGGTGGTGGCCACGCCGTGCCCGCTCATCCTGGCGACGCCGGTGGCGTTGATCTGCGGCATTTCGCGGGCGGCCAAGCGCGGCGTCATTATCAAGGGCGGCGGCGCGCTCGAGCGGTTATCCCGCGCCAACGTCGCCCTGTTCGACAAGACCGGCACGCTGACCACGG
>JAQTXO010000111.1:7060-7770 GCA_028688765.1 Acidiphilium sp.
CGCTGCGCAATCGGCGCTGACCATTCCCACCGATGTCGACGAAACGCCCGGCAGCGGCCTCGCCGGTCGAATCGGAGAGCGACGCGTCCTAGTCGGCGGCGCCGGTCTGTTGCGTGCCAATGGCGTCATCCCGCCGGACGAGGGGAGGGCGCTTGCCGAGGCGCAGGCGGCGGCAGCAGCGGCGTGGGTCGCGATCGATGGTCGCGTGGCCGGGGTGATACTGCTGACCGATACCGAGCGCCCCGAAGCGCTGACGACCATGCAGGCCCTGCGCGCGGCCGGGTTCAGGCGGCTGGTGATGCTCACCGGCGACCGCGCAGGGCCGGCGGAGCGGATCGGCGATCATCTGGGGCTCGATGCGGTGTTCGCGGCATTGTCCCCCGTCGACAAGATCGCGCGGGTGCGCGCCGAGCGGGCCTCCGGTATGACGATGATGATCGGTGATGGTATCAACGATGCGCCGGCGCTCGCGGCGGCCGACATCGGCGTCGCCATGGGCGCGCGCGGTGCGGCGGCAGCGGCGGAAGCGGCGGATGTTGTTTTGATGGTCGATCGGATTGACCGGATCGCCGAAGCGATCGCCATTGCACGCCGTGCGCGCAGAATCGCGCTACAATCGATCACGGTCGGGATGGGGCTGTCATTCATCGCCATGGGGGTCGCGGCTTTCGGGTATCTGCCGCCGGTGCTTGGCGCCTTGCTGCAGGAAG
>JAQTXO010000112.1 GCA_028688765.1 Acidiphilium sp.
CTGGTCACCGCCGAACTCGGCCTCGACGATCTCGAACGAAAGGTTGATCGCCATGGAACATGAACGGGATATTCCCCTTGAACCCTTTACGCCCGGCGCGCCCATGGCGTTCGCACGCCGTCTCCCCGCAACCACTGCCATCGGTGGTCAGCCGACTTCTTCAATGATCAGTGCCGCCCGCGCGGGCGATCTGTTCGATCTGCTGGTCGCCGGTGCCACGACAGGGGGTGCTGCCGCTCTGGTCTGGATAGCCTACAATACGGCTTTCGATGGTCGGTGGCTTCTCCACCTGCCGGATGATCCGTTCAGCCTTGAGCTGCTGGGTCTGATCTTCCTGGCCTTCGGGGGCTGCCGGATCGTCGCCCTGGCCTATGACCGGTCGGAATCCGGCGGCATTTTGCGACGAACCCGCGAGATCGAGGGCCGCAAACCCCGGTCGCGTGGCAACCCGGATGATGTGCGGTCATGATCTCGATCTGTCCGCAATCCGGCCCGGCCCCGGTGATCCGCTTCCTCGACAAGGCGCGGGTCACGCTCGGGATCAATGTCTATTATCTCGCGAGCAAGCCGGTGCTGCGGGCGATCAAGGCAGACGTGCGGCGCGGCGTGAAAACCTATGTCATCGTGGATGGTGAACCCTATGGGATATCTCGCTCGCTGGTATCGCGTGAGCTGGCGAAACTCCGGGCCACTGGCGCGCATGTTCATGTCGCGCCGAGACGCTTCGAGGGGAGGTACCGGTTCGACCATGCCAAGTACGCGGTCAGCCATGGCGAGGTACTGATCGGCTCGGCGAACTGGGACGCTTCAGCGTTCCACCATGACCGCGACTATATCGACCGCTCCGCCAACCCGGCTCTGGTGGCGGCGTTGGAGCGGATTTTTCGGGCGGATTGGTACAACCTTCCGGCAGGTGATCAGGGCCGGAGCGGCGCGCCGACCCTGGTGGTATCGCCGGGCGCCGAACCGGCCCTGGCGCGGGTGATCGACCAGTCGGGCCACGTCGATATCGAGGCCGAGGAACTCGGCGACGATCCTCCGATCATCCGGGCGATCGAGGCGAAGGGTCCTGACGCGCGAATCATCTTTCCGATGACACTCTCCCGGTCGGACCGCGATCGGGTCGCGGCACTACAGCGCCACGGTGTGCAGGTCGGATTTCTGCCGAAACACCCGGTTTATCTGCACGCCAAGATGATCGTGGGGCCGCAGGCCGGGTTTATCGGCTCGCAGAATTTCTCGCGGACCAGTCTCAACGCCAATCGTGAGATCGGGATCATTCTGTATTCCGGCCCGGACCGTGCCGCCTTGCGGCGGCAGTTCGAGATCGATTGGCACGACGCCGATCATCTGCATCAGCCGACATGAGGAAAGGCACGGCCATGAACGATCATTTCCATGATGAACCAGCGCATCTGCGCCTCCCGCCAGCCCCGAAAACCGGACAAGGTATGGAGCCGCTCCTGAGCCGGATCTTCCTCGGGGTCAGCGTGGCGCTGATCCCTGCGATATGTTTCGATCTGCCCGGCCTGCTGCTCGGGGAGGCCGGGGAGACGAAATCGATCCTGCTCATGATCGGTGCCGTCACCGCGGCCGTGGTCGCCCTGTTCCAGGCCTGGCGCGAGCGTCTGCGTCGGGCAGCCGACCGGCCGGCGGGTCTCCTGAAATCGATTGCCGCCGAAGGCGACATCATCGCCATGGTGCCCGTGCGTGATCTCGCCGCGCTCGACCTCGTCCTGATCGACAATCCCGCGATCGCGGTAGAGCAAGCCATCAATCTCTTGCGGGTCGTTGCGCGAATCCTTGGTAGTATTTTCGTCATCGCTCCTCTCGCATTGCTGTGGGAAATGCTGATCCTGTTCGCCACCGGGGGCTTGAAGCTGCCTTTGCTTCATAAGGCGATCACCGGATCGCAGATCACCGCCCTGGGCGATTTGTCCCGCAGCCTGTTGGCGTTCGACGTCCTCCTGGTGTCATTCGTCGCCGTGATCATGCTGGTCACGGGCATGCGGCTGAACCGGCGATTCGGGTTCCGCAACGTCTATCGCGAGCGCCGCGATGCTCATCTCCGCGAGCAGTTTTCCGTAGCGGACGACGAAGCGATCACGATCGCGATCGCCTCGCCCCGGTTCACCCCCGTCCATCAGAGGTCGTTTTGATCACCCCGGCCGGCGGGGTCACCGCTCCCGCGCGAGGGCACCGTCGCCCTCCCGCCGCTCTCGTCCATCCACCAACGGAGATTTCCATGACCCAGTTCCGGACCAACCGCCTCTCCCCATCGCTCCTGTGGCATAATCTGGGACCGCAATGATCGGATCGGGGGACATCATGTCATCGGTGCGCACCGATCAGACAGCCGTCGCCGGCGTTGGGGCCGGCGCAGGGGGAGCGGCGGGGGCAGAGACGGCGAATTTCGCGGCGCGTTTCCGCAAGGCGATCAACCTCGCCCTGCCCCCCGATCGCCGGTTCGTCGGGAACCTGTCGCGGGTCATGGGCAAAAGCGGTCTCGATCGGTATCGCGCCGTGGCAAGCGGAGAGGCGACGCTTTCACCCCCCGAGACCGATGCGTTTGCCGCGATGCTGGGTGTTTCGTCGAGGTGGCTGGGGTCAGGGCAAGGTCATCCGTTCGTCGTCGGCACCTTGCCGCTGGGAGATGAACCGATCAGCCTCCTTGCGATCCTGGCCGGTCTTCGTAACAGCTGCAGATGGGGTCCAGTCCAGTCCATCATCTTTGTCGCCTGCGCCTATCCAGCCTATGGCAGGGTCCTGATCATCTGCGAATACGAGGGCACCGCGCTCAATCCCCACCGTTACAGCGTTATCAGAACCACCACCCCTCTGGACGCTCCGCAGGATGGCGCCTGGACCTGGGAGCCGGGAGCATTGCTCCTCAACATGGCCTTCCTGTCGCGCCTGCATGTCCGGCGCGGTGGCGTTCCCGGCCAGGGGATGATGAGCATCATCGTCTCCGATGACACCTATGATGCCTTGTCCGGCGGGACGGCTCATATCCGCGATCTGCCACTCCTCGTCGGTAATTCAACCTGGCATCTCGATGTGCTGGACCAGCAGCGTCTGCAGGATCCCGCTCTGGTGTTCCAGCATTTTCAATACTGGCAGGATTTTGGGAACTGGACCTTCAACCATCTCGCCAAAAACCCGCCGCTGAAATCGTGTCTGGATGGCTATCTGCGCGGCGATCACCAGGATTTTGATCAGGCAGACGCCGTTCTCGATTCCGGCCCGGAACCCGCCCGTACCCTGACCCTCACACCCTATCTCCAACGCCATCCCGAGGCAGCGCGGTCCGATCCCCGGCCCTCCGGCCTCCTGAATTAGCCCTGCGATGGACCAGACCCCCGAAAGACCGCTTCCCCTCCTTGCCGATCTGACGGCCGCACAATCTGACGCGGCTCATCAGGACGGACCGGTCCTGGTGCTGGCCGGCGCCGGGACCGGCAAGACCAAGACACTGACGGCCGCAATCGCGCGCCGGATCGGTGCGGGAGTCGCCCCGTCACGGATTCTCGCCGTGACGTTCACGAACAAGGCGGCACGCGGGATGACGGAACGGATTGCGGCCGCCCTGGGCGAGAGCGAGCAACCCGGATGGGTCGGCACATTCCATGGACTGGGCGCGCGTCAGCTCCGGATCGAACCCGAAGTGGCGGGTTTGCGACCGGGCTTCGATATTCTGGACGCCGATGATAGTCGCCGCCTGCTCAAAAGGGTTGTGAAGTCGATGCAGATCGACGCCGCGATCGATGAGGGCATGGCCACGTCGCGGGATCCGATCAAGCTGATGGCCAGGCGGATCGAGACCTTCAAGGATAATCTCATCGCGCCGGAAGACGCGGCGCTGCGGGTGGAGGGACTGATCGGGGCGGCCACCCGTGAACGCCGGCCGATCGATGCCGCGGGGTTCCGCGCGGCGGTTCCAGTCTATGCCGAATATCAGCGCCGCCTGCGCGAAGCCAACGCCGCGGATTTCGGGGATCTGCTGCTGTGGCCGACCCTGACCATGCAGCGCGATGAAATCTATCGGCTGCGCTGGGCCGGGCGGTTCGCTTGCGTGCTCGCGGACGAATATCAGGACGTGTGCTACGTCCAGTACGCTTGGCTGCGCCTGCTCTCGGCAGATCACCGCCAGCTGTTCTGCGTGGGCGATGACGATCAGGCGATCTATTCCTGGCGGGGTAGCGATCTCGCCTATCTGCGCCGGTTTCTCAGGGAGTATCCCGACGGCAGACTGATCCGGCTGGAGGAGAATTTTCGCTCGACGGCCCACATCCTCGATGCCGCGAACGCCGTCATCGCCCATGACGCCGAGCGGATGGGCAAGACCTTGTTCACCCGCAAGCCCGCCGGCGACCTGATCGAAATCCTCCATTTTCCTGACGCGGGTGCGGAGGCGAACGGGATCGCCGATGAAATCCAGCGCCGGCATGGCGAGGGGGTCGGATGGGACGACATGGCGATCCTCTATCGCAGCAATTTCCTCTCACGCGGTTTCGAGGAGGCGATGATGCGCCGGCGCATCCCCTACGTGCTGATCGGCGATGTCGGGTTCTATCAACGGGCCGAGATCAAGGATGCGCTGGCGTATCTCCGCATCGCCACCACACCCGACGATGTGCAATCCGATGACGCGTTGCGGCGGGTGATCAATATCCCGCCGCGCGGCTTCGGTCCGAAAGCCCTCGATGAGCTGGAAGCCGAGGCCTCGTTCCGGCAATCCTCGCTGTTTCGGGCGATCGAGACGGCGGATCTGCCGACGAAGTGCCGCAGCGCCGGCCTCCATTTCATCGACCTGATCCGGGCCGTCGGGCGGGACACCCAGGCGAGTGTCGCCGATCAGATCTCCACCTTACTCGATCAGACGGGCTACAGGGCGATGTTGCGGGCCAGCCGGGCGGAGACGACGGAGGACCGGCTGGAGAATTTGCAGGAACTCCTCGAAATCGCGGCGGGATTTCATACGACGCGGGACCTGCTCGATCACGCGGCGCTGGCAACCTCCGGACCCGGCGAGGATCGGGGCGACCGGGTGAAGATGATGACCCTGCACAAGGCCAAGGGTCTGGAATTTCCGCATGTGTTTCTGCCCGGCTGGGAGGCGGGCGCGTTCCCGCCGCCCTATGGCGACGTCGCCGAGGAGCGCCGGCTCGCCTATGTCGCGCTGACGCGCGGCATGCGTCGGGTCACGGTCTCGCATTGCGAGTACCGGCGCGGGTACGAAGCGCCGTCGCTCTATGTCGAGGATATTCCGCATGGACATAAAGTGAGCGGTTGGTTGCGCGCCAACGCGCCGGTGAAATCAATGGGCTCAGGGCAGGCCAAAACGATCGTTTCCTGGCCGACTGACGCTGAACTCGTGGGGCGTATGGGAGGGTAAAACAATGACAGGGACGCCGGTCAGGGTGGAACATGGCGGGTTTTCGCCGGATCGCCTGGAAAGAACCACCTGATGGGCCTCGAAGATCGCGACTGGTTCCAGGAAGGGCGGGCCGAGCGTATGCGGCGGATAGAAGCCGCAACCCGACAGCAGCCTCGCCCGCCCACTCCACCGCCACCACCGCCGCCACCCGGCACGACCACATACCCGCCAGCGGGACACGGGCGTCGCTTTTCGTTCCACCCGATATCTTTGTTATGGATTGTTGGCCTTTTCGCGCTGGCTTATCTGGTCGGCGGCCATGTCGAAGGCCGGCATGGTGGTTGGACGTCGCCGGTCGATCCTTTCGGAGTCATGCGCGCTGAACCGTTTCCGGCGAACGACACGGTTCATTGGCTGTCGACCCGGCAGTCCGGCACGATGCTGGCCAATTTCACCGTGGTCGCGCCCCATACCGGGCCACGCTATTATGTCGTCGAGCTGAGCGCGGAAGACACTCACCAACCTGTCGTCCAATTTTACCTATGGCGCGGCATGTCGGTCTCGATCCGGCTTCAGCTCGGTGAATACCAGCTTCATTATGCGGAAGGTTCACATTGGTACGGGAGCGGACGGATGTTTGGTGACAACGGCAGGATATTCGAGGCAGATCATCCGCTCTCCCTGTTCGCGACGGGCTACGTCGTGACGGGCAGGGTCGTGTACCTTCATCATGTTCTCGGCGGCAACCTCCCCGTCCACCACACCGGGCGTTTCTGAAATTCCCCAACAGCCTAGGCGGCGTTGCATGAACAGCTTGAAATCCCCTGGATTGCCGATCGTCCTCGCCACATTGTCCTTGCTGGCGGGATGCACACTCCCGCAGGCGGGCGGCGTGGGTACGCCCAACCTCAATCCGGCGGCTCGTGGTCCGCTCTACTATCGGTATATCCCTTCCGCGGCGCATCAGATCGGTCCGAATTTGCCGTTTCCGGGACCGAGTTATGCTCAGCAGCGTCAAATCATCTCGGTAGCCGGCTTCAACGGCGCCGAGACTGAAACGGGCATCGGTAAATTCGTCAACAATTTCTACGCAGGCGGCTTTCCAGCGGTGCAGGCCAGTGTCGAGCGATGCTACGCGATTTCGGAGCACTATTTCGAATACGAATACGGCTTCATGCTCGGGCAGGTCGTGCCTTGTGAGGCGGAAGACACGACGGCCTATTACTACAATACTTTGTTGACCGAGAATTGGGGTTTTCCGTCCTATCATTTCTTTTCCCTCAACCCCTTTGCCCGGCGCAGTTTGATCGAATTCAAGATCGCCCATCAAAGTCTCGCCTCAGCTCACCACATTACCGATGAGCTGACCCATGATATCCTGATCATCCTGCCCACCGAGATCGAACTGCCGGTCGCAGAGGATCGCCCCTGAGCACGGGTTTTTCTCCCGTAAAGCCCGCCGGACTCAGCACTCGAAGATAAATTATCCCAATTGCGTGATCGCTTGAAATACATGTTCGGAGTGGCGATACGATTGCGGATCGTGGTCTCGAAGGGAGACCACCATGCGCGTTTTTCACCATTCGGCTATCGCTTCGGGTCTGCTCGCGGCGGCCCTGCTTGCCGGTTGCGCGACCGGCCCGGTTCCGAAAGTCGCTTCGGATGTCGTGACACCTGGCATGCCGAACCTCCAGACGGCGCTCAACAATGCAATCCTGCGCACCGACCAGTCGGTCGACCAGCTCGATGGCGAGCCAGTGATGACCCTGGCCTCGGCGCGATTGCCAGAGGCTCTGCCCGGCGAACTCGAACAACGCATCCGCTGGAATTACGAGGGTAATCTCGGCCCCGCGGTCCACGCGCTCGGCAGGCTGATCAACTACCATGTGGTGATCCATCATCCGAAAGGTGTCGCCCCGGTTCTGGTCTCGGTTCACGCCGACCAGATCCCCGTCTCGACGGTGATCCGCACGCTCGGCATCGAGGCCGGGTCACGCGCAACAGTCACCGTTATTCCCGCCGAACAGACGATCGACGTGCGGTATCCGCGACCTGATGCGGTGGCCGCCGCGTCGGGCAAGCCGTGAGGAGGGTGTCATGGCGCGAAGATATCGCCGGCTCCGGTCCCCCCGCCGCTCGCCACCCCGGCTCCGTCTGCCGGCCCGGATGATCCAGATCACCGATCCGATGAGTGATTTTCTGTCCGATCTCGTCTCCGGCGCGCGCCGGCGCGCGTTGCTCTTCCGTCTCGGCATCACCGACCCCTTGCCACCCGAATTGTACAATTCCCGAGGAGACTATCGATGAGTCGCGTTCTACCCATGGCCGTTCTGCCGGCCGCCCT
>JAQTXO010000113.1 GCA_028688765.1 Acidiphilium sp.
CAAACAACTCGATCAGTTCGTCACCGAGGCCGAGCAGCGCAAACGCCGCCTGGAACTGGTCGGTCGGGAACGTGCCGATTGGCAGGAGCGGTCCCGCGACATCGCCTTCCGCCTGACCGATCTCGCGGCGCGCATCACCGAGGCGAAAGCCGCGTTGGCAGCGCTCCCCGACGATCTTCTGTCCGGTCAGGCACGCGATGCCGCCCGCGCCGCGACCGAGGAGGCCCAGTCGGCCCATCGCACCGCCAAGACGGATCTCGCCAATGCCGAACGCGACCATCAGCTGAGCACGGCGGCGGCAAGGGAGGCGGAACAAGCCGTCGCGACAACGCGCGAAGCCCTGATCGCAGCCGAATCATCCCTCCGCGAAGCCGATTTCGCCTGGGGCTCCATCGCGGAGCGCATGCTCGAACGCCTCGGCGTCGCGCCGGTCCTCCCTTCGATCGAAAACCCGACCCAGCAGAACGCGGACCGCGCGCGCCGGCGGTTCGAACGCCTCACCCGCGAACGCGAGGAGATCGGCCCGGTCAATCTGCGCGCCGACATGGAGGTGAGCGAAATCGAAACCCGCCTCGCCGCGATCGAGAGCGAGCGCGCCGAGCTTTCGACCGCCATCGCCAAGCTCCGCGGCTCGATCGGCAATCTCAACCACGAGGGGCGCGAACGATTATCGGCGGTATTCACCGAAATCGACCGGCACTTCCAATCCCTGTTCTCCCGCATGTTCGGCGGTGGCCGCGCGCATCTGGCCCTGACCGGATCGGACGACCCGCTCCAGGCCGGCCTTGAGATATTTGCCGAACCTCCCGGCAAAAAACTGGCAACCCTGTCGCTGCTCTCGGGCGGCGAACAGGCGTTGACCGCCCTCTCGCTGATCTTCGCGGTCTTCCGCTGCAACCCCGCCCCGTTCTCGGTGCTCGACGAGGTCGACGCCCCCCTCGATGATGCCAATGTCGACCGGTTCTGCACCCTGCTCGACGACATGTCGCGCGAAACCGGCACACGGTTTCTGGTCGTGACCCATCATCACCACACGATGGCGCGCATGGACCGGCTCTATGGCGTCACGATGCAGGAGCGCGGTATCTCCCGCATCCTCTCGGTCGATCTCGGCACCGCCGCCTCATTCGCCGAACGCCCCGAAGCTCTAGCTGCGGAGTAAGTATTTCATGATCGCGATATGTTGACTTCAAGGCGCAGCACCGGTAGCAACCCCTCGCCGTCTCATGGGGCGGGCGTAGGGGTGTACGATGGGTGACGATCCGGCTCAGAGACCACAAGATCGGAACGATTTCGATCAGCGTCTCGCCGCAGCGCGCAACCGGGCCGGGCTTGATAAGCCCGAACCGGCAGCCGAGGCGAAGTCTGATGGCTCCAACCCGTTCAGCCTCGCGATGCGACTGGGCGCCGAAATGGTCGCCGCCCTGGTTGTCGCCGTCGCGATCGGCTACGGGCTGGACCGCTTGTTCCATACGGCACCCTGGTTCATGATCGGGTTTGTACCGATTGGCGCGATCGCGGGGTTCCGCAACGTCGTTCGCGCCATGGGAACGACCCCAAAAGACTGACCGGAGGAGGCTATGGCTCAAGAATCGGCGATCAATGCACTGGGACAGTTCCAGTTGACCACCGGTTTCGGCCCGGTCGGCCGGCTCGTGGGCTTTACCAATTCGAATGAAATGATGCTTCTGGCGGCAGCAATCATCACGATGCTGTTCACCGTTGCCCTGCGCCGCAAGGCGATCGTCCCGGGACGCATGCAGGGTCTGGTCGAAATGAGCTACGATTTCGTGCTCCAGATGGTCGACGACACCATCGGCTCCGGCGGACGGCGGTTCTTTCCCTTCATTTTTACCCTGTTCTCCTTCATCCTGATCGGTAATCTGCTCGGTCTGTTTCCGTATTTCTTCGCCTTCACCAGTCACATCGCCATTACCGGCGCGCTCGCCCTGTTCGTGTTCCTGCTCTCCACGACGGTCGGGTTCTGGTATCACGGTCTGGGCTTCCTGAAATTCTTCTCGCCGCCGGGTGTGCCGGGCTGGCTCCTGCCCCTGCTGATCCCGATTGAAATCGTGTCCTTCCTGTCCCGCCCGATTTCGCTCTCGGTTCGTCTGTTCGCCAACATCACCGCAGGTCACGTCATGTGGGAAGTCTTCGCCGGCTTCATGATCATGCTGGTGACCAGCCTCGGCGCTGTCGGCGTCGTCGCGGCGATCATCCCGCTCGGCCTCAATGTCGCCCTTACGGCTCTCGAATTCCTGGTCGCCTTCCTCCAGGCCTATGTGTTTGCCGTGCTCACCTGCCTTTACCTGCATGACGCCATTCATTTGCATTGAGACGGTCTTCTGCAGCGATACATTGCCTTCCCACGGCCAACTCGGCCATAATATTCCCCATCTCTGAAAGGATCTCGTCCAATGGCCATCGACTCAGTTCTTCTCGCTCGTGACATCGGTGCCGGTCTGGCCACCATCGGCGTCGCCGGTGCCGGCGTCGGTATCGGCAATCTGTTCGGCGCCTTCGTCGGCGCGGTCGGGCGCAACCCCGCCGCCCGCGACAAAATGTTCCGTGACGTCCTGCTCGGCTTCGCGCTGACCGAAGCGGTCGCCCTCTACGCTCTGGTCATCGCGCTGATCATTCTGTTCACCTGAGCCGCGTGATTTGGGAGTCCGCCTCATGCGCCTCATGATGACCCGCCGATCGATCAGAGTAATCCTCGGCGCCGTCCTCGGGCTGACGCCTTCGGTCGCAATGGCCGGAGGCAAAATGCCTCAGATGGATTTTTCAAATCCACTGACGGGTGAGCAGGTCGTCTGGATGGCGATCATCATGATCGGCCTCTATTTCATTCTCTCCCGTTGGGCCCTGCCGCAGATCGGCCAGGTGATCGAAAATCGGCAGAACCGCATCCTGTCCGATCTCGATACCGCGCGCGCGGCCAAAGCCCGTGCCGAGCATGCGGGTGCGGAACTCAACCTCGCGATCCGCAACGCGCGGGAAGCGAGTCAGAGCGCCATCGCCGAAGCCGTCAACGCCGCCAAGGCCAAGGCGCGGGAGCAATCGGCAGCGTTGACCGCCGAGCTCGACGCCCAGATCGCCCGCGCGGAAGCCGAAATCGACATCAGCCGCCAGCAGGCGGTCGCCGCGCTGCCACCGGTCGCCGAAGAGGTCACAGCGAGCCTTCTGCAGCGCCTGACCGGCACCTCCGCCGATCGCGCGCGCATCGAGCGCACGATCGCCGCTATCCTCGCTTAGAAAGACCCAGTCATGGAATACGAGGCGTTACAAGGCGTAATCTGGACCAAGGGAACGTTCTGGGTCACCGTCGCGGTCCTGATCTTTCTGGCGTTTTTCGGCGGCAAGATCATCCGCGCGATCATCGGCATGCTGGACCAGCGCAGCAACGCCATCCAGCACGAGCTCGATGAAGCCGCGCGCCTCCGTACCGAGGCCGAGGCCATGCTGCGCGATGCCGAGGCACGACGCGCCGCCGCAATCGAGCAGGCCAAAGACATGCTCGATCTCGCCGCCCGCGAAGCGGAACGCCTCGCCGCCGAGCTGCTCGCAGACGCGCAGGCCGCGGCACGGCGCCGGGAAAAAATGGCGCAGGAGCGGATCGCCGCAGCCGAAGCCGCAGCCGTTACCGAGGTTCGCAACGCTGCGGTATCGCTCGCCGTCAAGGTGACGCAGACCGTCCTTGCCGAAACGGTCGATGCCGCGCACGACGAAGCCTTGATCGATCAGGCGATCTCGGACCTTCCCCGCACCCTCCGCAAACAGGCGGCCTGACGCGCGATTTGCCGCGGGCATGGCGCAAACCTGCTCCGGTTGATATATCCGGGCTCCGGCGGCACGCGCAATTGTCCCTCCGCCGCCGATACATGAGGTTTTCCAATGGCTCGTCGCCGACAGCTCTATGAGGGCAAAGCAAAAATCCTTTTTGAAGGACCGGAGCCGGGAACGCTCGTCCAGTATTTCAAGGATGATGCCACGGCTTTCAACGCTCAGAAAAAAGGCATCATCACCGGCAAGGGTGTTCTGAACAACCGCATCAGCGAGTTTCTGATGCAGCGCCTCAGCGAAGTCGGTATCCCGACTCATTTCATCAGGCGTCTCAACATGCGCGAGCAACTGATCCGCGAGGTCGAGATCGTCCCGATCGAGGTCGTCGTGCGCAATATCGCGGCGGGCAGCATGTGCGCGCGGCTCGGGATCACCGAAGGAACCCGCCTGCCCCGCAGCATCGTCGAATATTACTACAAAAACGACGCGCTCAACGACCCGATGGTCGCCGAAGAGCATATCACCGCTTTCGGTTGGGCCAGCCCTCAGGACATGGACGACATCGTTCACCTCACCCTGCGGATCAACGATTTCCTGACCGGCCTGTTCCTCGGCGTCGGCATCATGCTGGTCGATTTCAAGATCGAATTCGGCCGGCTTTGGGAAAACGAAGACATGCGCATTGTCCTCGCCGATGAAATCAGCCCGGATAATTGCCGCCTGTGGGACACCAAGACCAACGAGAAAATGGACAAGGACCGGTTCCGCCGCGACCTCGGCAAGGTCGAGGAGGCCTATCAGGAAGTCGCCAAACGTCTCGGCATCCTCCCTGAAGCCGGAATGCGCGACATGAAGGGGCCGGAGTTGATGCAGTGAAGGCCATCGTCACCGTTCGGCTGAAACCGGGCGTGCTCGATCCGCAAGGCAAGGCGATCGGCCACGCTCTGGAGGGACTCGGTTTCGCCGGGATTGAGGATGTCCGGGTCGGGAAAGTCATCGAACTCGAATTATCCGAAACCGACGAACAACAGGCGCGCGACGCCGCCGAAAAAATGGCGCGCCGGCTCCTGGCAAATACCGTGATCGAGGATTTCGTCATCACGCTCCGCTGATGGCCCGATTGTCATCGCTGAGCCGCCTCCCCACTATATCGGTATGAAACGTACTCCCAAGGTCATGCGTGTTCTCGCGCGGGACTGAATCGGTCTATCCCGCACTCCGATCGATCAGGCTCTTTTATAATCGCTGGTATCGTCGCCTGCGGATGGATATCTGGTTCCCGCATGTGCCGCTGGCCCTGGCCGTCGGCATCGCGGGCGCCCTCGCGATATTGCCGACGGTTCGGCAATACGCCGCCGAATATCTCCACCTCGACCTGAACCACCTGTTCAACGCCCTCCATCCGATCTCGGGACACGTCCCGGCATTGATTCTATCGGGTGTGCCGACGGTGGTGGTCGGCATACTGCAGATCCTGATCGCCGTCGGGTTGCTGGGCCGGTCGCGAATCGCCTGGCTGTCCGCCGTCGGCATCACCATCGCCCAACTCGCGCTGACCCTGCACAACGGGGCCGCGCCGATCCAGACCAGCGAAATCATCTATATCGTCGCCTTGCTGGTCGCCCTGATCCTCGCGCGCAATTCCTTCGCCCGATCCTCGCTCGCCGCCGGTACCCTGTTCGCCCTCGCGTCAGTCCTGGTATTGATGGTCTATGGCGTGCTCGGCTCCTATCTTCTCGGCGCGGGTTTCACCCCACCGATCACCAATCTGCCGACATCGTTTTATTTTGTAATCGTTACAATGTCGACCGTGGGCTACGGCGACATTCTGCCCAAGAGCGAAGAGGCAAGACTTTTTGTCGTTTCCCTGATCATTCTCGGCCTCACTGTGTTCGCCACCGCACTGACTGCGGTGATCGGCCCGGTGCTTCAAGGCCGGATCAACGCCACGATCGGCCCCCGGAGAAAGAAAATGAAACGCGTCAACCATTTCGTCATCACCGGCCAGGGCGCGCTCGCCCGGAACACGGCCCGCGAACTGCGAAAACGCGGCGAACCGGTTTTGATCGTTATCGAAGATGGGGATACCAGTTTCGGCGACAGCGAGACGATCGTCGGCGACCCCACCGAACTCGAGACGTTGCGAGACGCAGGATGCGAACACGCGCGGGCGATTCTCGCACTATCCGACGACGATTCCGATAATGCGTTCGTCATTCTCGCCGCTCGGGAATTAGGCACCGATGCAAAGAAAGTTGCCGCCGTCAGCACCCGAAAAAATCTTGAGCGCGTCCGGCGCGTCCATCCCGACATGATTCTGGCCGCCCCCGTGTTCGGCAGCGAAGTTCTGGCGATGGCCCTGACCGAGGAAAAAATTGACGGTGACTGGCTCCTCAGCCGCTTTCTGGATGTCCGGCCCGCAACCAATTGATGCAGCCATCCCTGCAATCGTGGATTAGACACATCTTCAATGTTCCGGCGGCTGCCAGATCCGGACGGTGGGTCGCCCTTGCGATGCGGCCTTGAGCCGGGCCTGCTCCAATCCGCCCCGTGCACGCGCCAGAACGGCTGCCGGATCATCGCCCGACCGTGGCCAGCGCGATGCGATGCCGATGGCCGCATGACGTCCGGTGCCGGTCAACAACGCGTCCAGCTTATTGACAATCCGATCCCCCCGCTCCGCCGCAATCAGATGATCGACGCCGTCGCACCAGGCGGCAAGCCGTGTCGGCCCGATGCGCCCGAGCAGATCCACAGGCCTCAGCATTTCCTGCAAACATGAAACCGATGCCCGCACCACCGCAGGCGATGCCTCGGCGGATGAGCCGCCGTCACATCTGACCCAGCCGAACGCAAACATGGAGCCCACCCGGTCCTCGACATCCAGCCGGTCGAATCGTCGGTCCGCCTGCTCCACGAATTTCGGCAGCGACCACAACCCGGTTTCGGCATCGACCACATGACGGCAATTATCGCCGGCATCAGACGACATACGTTCGATAAATCCGGAAAATCGTGGCGCGATCAGCCGGATCAGGTCCTTGTCATCATCTCCGAACCGACGATCCCCGCAGCTTCGCCACGCCAGCAGATAGGTGCCACCGCGCCCCCCTCCCTCGTCGCACCGGGAAATCGGCGCAGTGAATGTCTCCGCCCCCCCGATATCGGCCATACCGATCCCCGAAGGATAATCCGCAAGGATAATATCGCCTCCCCGATCGGATGGCGACGATCGGCGCCCGATCAGAATCCCCGCATCGGTGAGTTCCGCCGCAACCAGCGCACAGGCCGCAGAACATGCCGTGACGGCATCGGGGAGACCTTGCAGGGTATCGAGCAATCGTCGCAGATCCGCCATACGAGACTCGGGATTTGCCGATACGTCCCCGCGCGCCCCGCCCACTGTTCGGTGCGGTTCCACGTCATGTTTGGTTCGCTGATCCATCATCCCCACCTTGTCGCACCGAATACTGAACATCCGGTTAACGCCCCCATCCGGCGTCAATCACGTCACGTTCCGCGCCGTTGACAGCATCCTTTCTCCTGCCCATGGTCCGCCGCACCGCTCACGGAATAAAAGCACATGAACCCCGCCTCGTTGAAATCCGCCATCGCCGAATTATGGGACCGGCATGACAGCCTCACTCCCGCCAGCCCCAATGCCGACCGCGCTGCGATCGCAGCCGCACTCGCACTGCTCGACAGCGGCGATCTGCGGGTCGCGGCACCGGAAGACGCAGGCTGGATCGTCCATCAATGGCTGAAACAGGCGATTCTGTTGTCGTTCCGGGTGATGCCCAACACGCCGATGCCGGGTCCCGGCGGTGCTCCCGTATACGACAAGGTCGCGATGAAATTCGCCGACTGGACGATGGATCGCTTCGCGGCCGC
>JAQTXO010000114.1 GCA_028688765.1 Acidiphilium sp.
CATTATTGGACCAGTTAATTCTATTTTTTGTAAATTTGCATGACTATTAGCATCTGATAAATTTTCATTTGATGGTGCAAAAATAAAATATATAATAGTTAAAAAAACTATTGTTTTATTAGGCATCGACCGGAACGGTGTTGGTGAAGACGGCTTTGACTTCACCGTAGATCGCCGGGGTGGTGTACACGCCGGCGAGGAGTGTCGCGGAAAGATACGTTGGAACCGAGGGGGCGAAGGTCGAGAGATAGGCCCCCATATTCGCCATGGTGTTCACCCGCAACGCGAGGAATTTGCCATCTTCGGCAAGGGCGAGTTCGGCATGGGTGACGTGGTCACGGCCGTGAGCATCGGTAATGAAGGCCTCGCCGCGTTCGCAGGTCCATTTCACCGGGCGGTTGATCTGTGTCGCGGCCCAGGTGACCGCTGCTTCCTCGATGTAGTGGAAAATCTTGGCCCCGAACCCGCCGCCGACATCTGGCGCAACCACCCGCAGCTTGTGCTCGGGGATATGCAGGACGAAGGCTCCCATCAGGAGGCGGATCACATGGGGGTTCTGGCTGGTGGTGTAGAGCGTGTGTTCGCCCGAGGACTGGTCATATTCCCCGATGGCCGCGCGGGGTTCCATCGGGTTGGGGATCAGGCGATTATTGACGACGTCGATCGTTGCGATCTTGTGCGCGGTGGCGAAGGCCGTTTCGACCGCAGCTTTGTCGCCGATATGCCAGTCGAAGCAGATATTGCCTTTGGCATCGTCATGAACGAGAGGCGCGCCTTCGGCGACTGCTGCGCGGATGGTCGCGACGGCGGGTAGGGTTTCGATATCGATAACCAGAGCTTCAGCGGCATCCTTCGCCTGTTCGGCGGTTTCGGCAATCACCATGGCGATCGCGTCGCCGACGTATCGGACCTGACCCTGCGCGAGGATGGGGTGAGGCGGCTCGATCATGGGCGAGCCGTCCTTGCTGTGCAACTGCCAGCCGCAGGGAACCCCACCAAGCCCGGCTTTCGCGATGTCCTCGCCGGTGAAAACGGCAATGACGCCCGGCATGGCCCTGGCCGCTGAGGTATCGACCGATTTCAGGATGCCGTGGGCGAGATCCGAGCGTTTGAACACGGCGTGCGTCTGGTTGGGGCGGTTGATATCGTCGGTGTAGCGGCCGCGGCCGGAGAGGAAACGATGGTCTTCGGTGCGTTTCGGGGAATCGCCGATGCCGCCCTTGATGATGACCGGATTTGTCATGTCGTTCATGGATGATCTCCCGAATTTTGTGTGGCCGCCGGCTGATACCGGCGGGCTAGGCACGCGCGCTCGTTATTCGGCGGCTTGCGGCAGTTGCTTGTTGTGCATCAGGGGCCAGGCGGCAGCGATCGCTTTGACGATATTATGATAGCCGGTGCAGCGGCAGATGTTGCCCTCGAGTCCTTCGCGGATCTGCTGCTCGGTCAGCCCCTCGGGATGGCTCTCGACGAGGTCGATCCCGCTCATCACCATGCCGGGGGTGCAGAAGCCGCATTGCAGACCGTGATGTTCGCGGAACATTTCCTGCATCGGGTGCAGGGTACCGTCGGCGGCGGCGAGACCCTCGATCGTGGTGACATGCGCTCCCTCGGCCTGAACCGCGAGCATGGTGCAGGATTTCACGGATTTACCGTCGATCGAAACCACGCAGGCCCCGCACTGGCTGGTGTCGCAGCCGACATGGGTGCCGGTGAGATGGAGATGATCGCGGATGAGTTCCACGAGCAACGTGCGGGATTCGACCTCGGCATGCGCCGGTTTGCCGTTCACCGTGAGACTGACGTGGGCGAGGTTGTTTTGGGCCATGGGTTCCTCCGTGCCTGAGACCTGCATGATGATGGTGGGGAAATGAATTGGTCAAGAGCGGGCGCGCAGGCGAACAGAGTTTTCCGGGCTCTCTTTTCAAAAAAATGGAGAGCTGGCTTTCTTTGGCGACGACGCCCCCGGACGGGTTTGCGGCGCGGGCGTGGACTGGTATCGGAGACTGTGCTCGTTCGTTTTTCGCCCATCGATCTTGTGTTGTCCCGCCTGCCGGAGCGCCATCGCGCCGCCGGGGGGGAGTTTCTGCGATTCGGCCTGGTCGGGGCGTTCGGGTTCTGCCTCGATGTGGCGGCGGTTTATGCGCTGATCCCAAGTCTCGGCCTGTACGGCGCGGGAGCGGTTGCATATTTTATCGTGGCGAGCATCAACTGGGCATTGAACCGGTTCTGGACCTTCGGGGGGCGCACGCACCGGGCGGCGCACACGCAGTGGTTGCGATTTCTTGCGGTCAATCTGTTTGGATTCATACTCAACCGTGGCGCGTACTCCCTTTTGCTGGTGGCGTTCGTGTTGCCGAGGCATTACCCGGTTCTTGCAGTGGCGGCGGGCGCTGCATCAGGGTTTCTGGTTAATTTTCTGCTTTCACGACGACTCGTTTTCGTCTAGAGACGATTAAACCTTGAGTTGCATTTTGCAATTCATGGGCGGAGTCGGACCGGAATGTCTCACGTGTATGAGAGTCGACTTGCGGGAATGGCGGCAGGTTCAAGCCATGAAATCGGCGCTGAATACAATCGGGGCGTGCACCGGACGGTGGCATGGCGGCGGCTTGGGTTCGGCGCGGGGCTGGTCGGGGTCGATGCGGCAGCGGCGCTGGCGGCACCGAAACTCGCCGGGCTGCTGATCGGAACCGCGCCGACGCTGGCGGCGGGAACTGCCAACTGGCTCGCCTACGCCGTGATCACCGTGGCGGCGATGCTGTTGGGCGGCCAGTATGCCCGCGCCGTCGCACGCGCGCCACAGGATCATGCCTGGCCGATTTTGCGGACGCTCGGGTCAGCCCATGTCATCATTCTGTTACGCTTCGCGCTGCTGCGGCAATCGCCTTCGGTGCTGCCGGTCGATGCCTCGATCATCTGGGCGGGAACCGCCTTCGGGCTGGCGGGGGGAATGATCGTCGCGCTGCGGTTCGCCCTCGGCGCATGGTCGCGCCGCGCCGTGGTGGGGGCACCTTCGGGGGCGACCGCGCTGGTGATGACCGGGCACTGCGACCGGGACTTGCGGGACCGGCTGGACGGGCTGAGCGGGCGGCGGCTGGGGTACATGTTCGCCTGGGGCCTGCCGCAGGCAGCGGGGCTGCGCATGATCGGCGATGCCGAAAGTTTTGCCGCGATGATCCGGGCTGGCAAGATTGACGATATCATGGTGTTCACCCGGCGGAGCGACGATGCGATCGCGCGACGCAAGATCGATGCATTGCTGGCGAGCCTCGCGGATCAGCCGGTGCGGGTGCGGCTGGCCTTCGACGCCGTTGCCGAAATCGGTGCGGGCGGCGTCGCACGGGGGCAGAGCCTGCGGATGGTCACGGTGCTGGATCGACCGATCGGCACCTGGGGTGCCGCGTTCAAGCGCGGGTTCGACGTGATCGGTGCGCTGGTGCTGCTGGGAGTGTTCGCACCACTGATGGCGATCATTGCCCTTTTGCTGCGGATGAGCGGGCCGGTGCTGTTTCGCCAGCGGCGGATCGGGCGGGATGGGGTCCCCTTCACCGTGATGAAGTTCCGCACCATGCGGCCGGTGCCCACGCGTGCCACGCTGCAGGCGCGGCGGGACGATAAGCGGATCACCCGGCTCGGCGCGGTATTGCGGCGGCTCTCGCTCGATGAACTTCCGCAGATATTCAACGTGCTGCAGGGCGAGATGTCGCTGGTCGGGCCGCGCCCGCATGCGCCGAACACGATCGCCGGGGATTTCACCTTCGAGCAGGCGAGCGCTTTCTATGGCGTGCGCCACCGGGTCAAGCCGGGCTTGACCGGGCTCGCTCAAGTGCGCGGACTTCGCGGCCCGACTGCAGGGGTCGACATGGTGGCGGCTCGGGTCGCTGCGGACCTCGAATATATCGAACACTGGTCCCCCTGGCTGGATTTCGTGATTCTGCTGCGGACGGTGCCGGCGGTGCTGGGGGGCGAAAATGCGTTCTGACCCCGCGGCCATGCCGGTTTTCCTCGCGGGTAGACGGCCACCGGCCCATGATTATGCGGCGGATGTGATCATTCTCTGTCACCGTCGCACGGAGGAGACGATTGCCGCGATCCGATCGGCGGCGGCGCAGGGCGGTTGCGATCATCATGTTATCGTGCTCGATCAAGGCTCGTCGTCAGCGATGCGAGCGGCCCTGATCGTGGCGGTGACGCCGCTGGTCAACGTGGCGCTGTTCGGGATCGGCGGGAATCTCGGCGTGCCCGGCGGGCGTAATCTTGCCGCCAGCCTCGGTCGGGGCCGCGCCATTATCGCCCTCGACAACGATGCGGTATTCACCACGTCGGATGTCGTGGCGCGCGCGGCGGCTCGGTTGGCGGTGCTGCCGGATCTCGGGGCGATCGGATTTCGGATCCTGTCCGCCAATGGCGTGGCGCTCGACCGTTCGAGCTGGGGGTATCCCGTCTCACTGCTCGGGGCGGCGGAGCGGCGCTTCACCGCAACCACCTTCGTCGGGTGCGGCCATGCGTTGTCGCGGGCCTGTTTCTCGGCCCTTGGCGGCTATGATGCCACGCTGTTCTTTGCCTGGGAGGAGTATGAATTCGCGCGCCGGGCGATCGCCGCAGGCTGGCAGATCGAGCATCATGGCGATCTTGCGGTGACACATGCGGTGGCTGCCGAAGCACGGGTCGGCTGGGCCGACGGGCGCTGGCGGTATTTCGTGAGGAACCGGCTGGTGATCGCGCATGACTGGCACGGCCTGAACGGGATGCTGCCGCGCGCAATGATCTATCTGGCGCGCGGCATGATGGCGGGGCGGCTGCGAGCGACGGCGCGGGCGATTGCTGAAGCGGTCCGGATGACGGCGACCCGCCCTCGCCGTCAGGCGGGTCCGGCGCATCGAAGCTATATTCTCGCGCATGAAACCATGCCCCGGCTGAGGCCGGTCAGTGCCTGGGTCAACGCGGGGATCAACGCCGGTGCCAGCGCCGGGGCCACGGCGGCACCCAGGGCCGGTCTCCCTGCACCATCCGGTCCGTCCTGATCATCGCCCCGCGCTTCGTCAGCCGAACCGCAACCGCGCCGCCCCGCCACACCGTGAACCGGTCGATCACCACGCGCCCCGGCTTGCGGCACGCGCCGCGCAACGGCCGTGGCGAGACCACGATTAAGGCATCGCCGCAGCCCGCGCGTGCGGCGTCACGATCGGCGAGGATCAGCACCCTGCCCTGCGCCTCAAGGCAGCGCCCACCATCGCACACATCGCCGATCCGACCGACTTTGGACGTCATCCCTGCCCAGACCGGACGCCACTGATCAAGGGTGAATTTATCGACGCGTCCGGCTTGCACGATGCGGACCGCTCCTGCATCGCGCACGCCGATCAGGTTGGCGGTCGGCGAGACCAGAACATCCGGCGGGCGACCGAGTGTCATGGCGACCAGCCCGAGAGCAACTGGCACGAGGCCGCTGAAACGCGCGCCCGAGCGGAACAGGCCGAGCAACGCGAGCCCGACCGCGACGAGAGCGACGGCGTAGCCGGGACTCGGGCTGATCTCGATCAACGCATGCGGTAGGCCACCCACGAACCGTGCGACGCGAAGGATAATGCCGATCCCCCACCCCATCGGGATCAGCGCGAGGCGTTCGAGATGAAGTGGCATCAGCACCAGCGCCGCCATGCCGAGGGGCAACACCACCAGTGCGGTGAGCGGCACCGCGACCAGGTTGGCCAGCACGTAATAGGGTTCGATCTGCTGGAAATGGTAGGCAGCGAAAGGCATCGAGGCACCACCCGCCAGAAACGAGGTGAAAGCGAGCGCCGCGACATGACGGAGGAGTTTCCGCCCATGCCCCTCCCCGCCGATCGCGAACCGCCGGCCCATCGCCTCATACCCGGCGATCAGCGCGAGCACGGCGGAAAAGCTCATCTGAAAGCTCGGGCCCGGCACCGCCTGCGGTTCGATCAGCATCAGCGCCAGAGCGGCAAGTGCCAGCCCCCGCAGCGACAGAGCCCGCCGACCCGCGATGACCCCCGCGAGTACCAGCGCCGCCATTGCCAGGCTGCGCACGATCGGAACGTGAAATCCGGTCAGCGCCGCATAGGCCACACCGCCGAGAAACGCGACCAGCGACGCAACGATCTTCGCCGGGACGCGCAGCAACAAATATTCGGAAAACCCGGCCAGAAACCGCGTGAGCGCATAGAGCGTTCCCATCACGATGCCGATATGCAACCCGGCGACCGCCAGAATATGCGCAAGACCGGCGGTAATGAAAACCTGGCGCTCGGCCGGCGGGATAGCATCCTCGAAGCCGGTGAGAAGGGTTGCCGCGATCGAACCGGTATCGATCGGCAGATCTGCCAGAATCCGCGCCGCGATCGCCTCGCGCAGCTGGCGCAGGGCGCTGAACCAGCCGGGCGATGCGCGCGCCGTGACATCGAGGGGGGAAATCGCGAAGCCGACCGCGCCGAGACCGGAGAAAAACTGGTCGCGCGCGAAATTCCACCCCCCCGGATAGGCCGGACGCGATGCGCCATAGAGCAGCGCGCGTAACCTGACCGTATCCCCGGCCTCGACCGCAACGTCATCGCCCCGGCGCAGCTTGACGCGCACCGCCCGTGCCGCCGACGCACTGCCGTTCAGCCGGGGTGAAGCAATGCTGATCCGCCGCCCGGTCGGCAGCAGATCGACCGCGACGACCCGCCCCATGATGGTCACACCATGATGCGGCACCGCGAGCAGTGGCGGCATCGCCAGGGTCTGCAACTGGGCACGCCCGAAGCCGAGTGTGGCGGCAAGAATGAGTGCCGCCACCCCGCGCGCCGCAACCTGCCGCCAAAGTGCGACGAGCAAGACCAGCGCCCCACTCGCCATGGCCACGGACAGCCAGACCGACGGTTCCCGCGTCAGGTCGAAATAGATCAGAATCCCGGCACCAGCCGCAACCGGCAGAAACAGGAATAAACGCCCCCGCTCGCTCCCGAGCCGAATGCCCGCCCTCGCGCGCATTGCCGCCATGATCCGGACTGGCCGTTCAACCGTGATCAGCGCCCCATCCACCGCAACCTCAACCTGTGATTGCGAGAACTTAACGCGGCGATGCCCGTTCGGCTAGTGAAACATGAGCCGAGGCCGGATTATCGCAGGATGACGATGGCGATTACGAGGACAAGGGCAGTGATGGCGGCACTCGCGTGGGCACCGACTACAAGGCCGGATGGGCGCTTGCCGGTCCAGGCCGGGACGGCCACGACAAGGCCGAGCAGAATGGCAAGGCAAAGCAGGACTTCCGCGCCGGTTCCAAACCCCGACAGCCCATAGGTTGCCAGATGGTGGACCGAACCGAGGGCAACGAACAATTCGAGCAGACCTGCCGCGCCGATCACGCCATGAACCAGACCAAGCATGACCCCGGCAGCGGGCGGCGGCGTACCACGCAGAAATCCAACGGCCAGATAGCTGCCAAGCGATGCCGCCAGAAGCAGAAAAATCAGCGCGATTGTCATAAGAGGGTCATTTATCACGATCGGCGCTGAGGTGAAGGCGGGGCCATTGGTAGAGAAGAGCATCTCCTCAGCCTGCGTCCGACCACGCCTGAAACTCCCTCGTCGCACTTCGCAACACTTC
>JAQTXO010000115.1 GCA_028688765.1 Acidiphilium sp.
TTGATGTCACCGCCGTCGTGATCGATGACGATGTCGCCGTGCAGGACAGTCTCTACACCACCGGTCGCCGCGGCGTCGGCGCCACCGTCCTCGCCGAAAAAATCTGTGGCGGCGCCGCCGAAGCCGGTGCCGATCTCGCCAGCGTCGCCGCCCTCTGCCACGAGGTGAGCGGTGCCGCCCGCTCGATGGGCGTTGCGATCAGCCCCTGCACCGTGCCGCATGCCGGCAAACCGAGCTTCACCCTTGGCGACGGCGAGATGGAATACGGCATCGGCATTCATGGCGAGCCGGGCCGCAAGCGCATCCCTATCGAGCCGGCCGACCGCGTCGCCGAAATGCTGATGGAACCAATCCTCGCCGATTTGCCGTTCCGCCAGGGGGACAGGGTGCTGCTCTTCGTCAACGGCCTCGGCGGCACGCCGCTGGTCGAACTCTATATCCTCTACCGCAAGGCCGAGGAGATCGCTCGCCGCCACGGGCTCACGGTCGCGCGTTCGCTGGTCGGCCCCTATATGACCAGCCTTGAGATGGCCGGCACCTCGATCACCCTGCTGCGCCTGACTGACGACATGATCCGTCACTGGGACGCGCCGGTCGTCACCCCGGCACTGCGCTGGGGCGCCTGAGGCGAACAGGGGGATTGCATGGCCGACCAAATCGACGTTCCTCTCCTCACCGCATGGCTCGGTCGCGCTGCCGCCGCGATCGAGGCGCGGCAGGGCGACCTCTCCGATCTCGACGCCGCGATCGGCGATGGCGATCACGGCGCCAACCTTGCCCGTGGTTTCAAGGCCGTGATTGCGAAGCTTGGCACCCCTGCCGATCCGGCGGCGCTGTTTCGCACCGTCGGCATGACGCTGATCGGCACCGTCGGCGGCGCCTCCGGCCCGCTCTACGGCACCCTCTTCGTAGAAATGGCCAGAGCTGCCGCCGGTTGCCCGACGCTCGACGCCGCCGGCTGGCACGCCGTTCTTGCCGCCGGTGTCGCCGGCGTGGCCGCCCGCGGCAAGGCCGCCCCCGGCGACAAGACGATGATCGACGCGCTCACCCCGGCCGTCGCCGCGCTCGAAGGGGCGACGAGCCTGCCCGAGGCACTCGCCCGCGCGGCTGCGGCCGCGCGGGAAGGTGCCGAGGCCACCGCCCCGCTGGTCGCCCGCAAGGGCCGCGCCTCCTATCTCGGCGAACGCGCGATCGGCCATGTCGATCCTGGGGCGACCTCGTCAGCCATGCTGCTCGCCGCTCTCGCCGAAGCTGCCGGCTAAGCGGCCCCGGTGCGCTGCGGCATGGCGACCGGTCTCCTGCTCGTCTCCCACAGCGCGGCGCTGGCCCGCGCCACCGCCGAACTCGTCCGGCAGATGACCGGCGATCGCCTCGCCCTCGCCATCGCCGCCGGCGCCGGGCCGGACCACACCGAACTCGGCACCGACCCGCTCGCCATCCTCGCCGCCTGCGAGGATCTGGCCGGCTGCGAGGGCATCGTCGTGCTGATGGATCTCGGCAGCGCCGTGCTCAGCGCCGAAATGGCGCGCGACCTCGCGGACGATGCCCTGCGCGCTCGGCTTCACCTCGCCCCGGCCCCATTCGTCGAGGGTGCGCTGGCAGCCGGCGTCGCGGCGGCGGCGGGGCAGGCGGCCATCCGGGTCGCCGCCGAGGCGCTGGCCGGGCTCGTGCCGAAACAGAACGCGCTCGGCGCCTCCGCCGAAGCCGTGCCGCCGCAAGCCGCCATGATCACTCGCGAGGTCACGCTGGCCGACCCGAACGGCCTGCATCTCCGCCCCGCCGCGCGCTGCGTCGAGGCCGCCGCCCGCTTCGACGCTACGCTGCGCCTCCGCCATAATGGCCGGGTCGCCTCGCTCGACAGCCCGACCGCGCTAATGGCGCTCGGCGCGAAGGGCGGCGCGGCGACAACAATCGAGGCCGCCGGCCCGGAGGCCGAGCCCGCCGCAGCCGCCATCGCTGCCATTCTCGCCGAGCGCCCGGCGGAACCCCATGCCGAGACCCCAACGACATTGCCGTCCGGCGGTTTCGTGCCGATGTCCCCCGGCCGCGCCGCCGGCCCAGTGGTCGCCGTCATCCGTGGCCGCCCGCCAGTGCCTGATGCCAAGGCGGTGGATCGTGCGGCGGCGCTCACAAGACTCGATGCCGCGCTGGCCGCTGCCCGTGCCGCGCTCGCCGGCAACCCCATCCTTGCCGCCCAAGCCGTCCTGCTCGCCGACCCGGCGCTGATTGGCCCGGCCCGCGCCGCGATCGAGGCAGAGGGCCGCAACGAGGCCGCCGCGTGGAGCGACGCCATCGCCGCTGCCGTCGTCAGCCACGAGGCGCTAGATGATCCCTATCTTCGCACCCGCACGCGCGACCTGCGCGAGGCCGGCGATGCCGTGCTCCGCGAACTCCTCGGCGGCTTCAGTCTCGACCTGCCGGCTTCGCCCGCGATCATCGCGGTGGACGAACTCACTGCCGCCGAGGCGGCGAGCCTACCGCCCACCATCCTCGGCGTGCTGGACCGGCGCGGCGGCCCCGCCAGCCACGCCGCGATTCTGCTCCGCGCCGCCGGCATTCCCGCCCTGGGCGGCGTCGCGCTCGATCCGCTTCCGGCTCGCGCCGCTTTCGATGGCGCGACCGGCGAAATCTACATCGAACCCGATGCCGCGACCGAAGCCCGCTTCCGCGCCGCCGACCTTCCCGCGCCGGGCCCCGCCTTCGTCGTCCTGCCTGGTGGCGAGGCGCTCGAATTCTGGGCGAATGTCGCCGGCCCTGCGGATGCGGCCGCCGCCGCTCGCGCCGGCGCTTACGGCATCGGCCTCGCCCGCACCGAAATGCTCTTCCTCGGTCGCACCGACAAGCCGGGGGAGGACGAGCAGGAAGCCCGCGTCGCCGCGATGATTGCACCGTTCCGGGGTCGCCCGGTCGTCATTCGCCTGCTCGATGCCGGGGCCGACAAGCCGATGCCATTCCTCGGCCTTGCGTCGGAGGAAAACCCCGCGCTCGGCGTGCGCGGCGTACGCGCGCTGCTCCGCCGACCGGATTTCTGCGCCGCCCATCTACGCGCTCTGCTTCGCGCCGGCGCCGGCCACGACCTGCGGATCATGATCCCCATGGTCACCTTCGCCGCCGAACTGCTCGCGGTGCGCGACCTGCTTGCCGCCGCCGCGCGCGATGTGGACTGCAAGCCGCCGCCGCTCGGCGCGATGATCGAGGTGCCCGCCGCCGCCCTCGTCGTGCCGGATCTGCTGGCGGCGAGCGACTTCTTCTCGATCGGCACCAACGATCTCACCCAATACGTGCTCGCTGCCGATCGCGGCCACGAGGATCTCCCCGGCTTCGCCGACGCCGGGCATCCAGCTGTCATCGGCCTCTGCGCCCGGATCTGCCGCGACGCCGGCATGGCCCCCGTCTCCGTCTGCGGCGAAGCCGCAGGCGATCCGATCACCGCCCGCGTTCTGGTCGATGCCGGCATCCGCAAGCTCTCGATGGGCGCAGCCCGGCTGGGCGTCCTCCGCGTGGCGTTTTCCGCCACCGCATCCTGACGTCAGTTGGGATCGTTAGCCTTCTGCCCCAGCTATCAGACATTATCGACCTCACACCATAGCCGCCACACCCGGCTTCTTCAAGATTTGTCAGTTTCCCTTAAAGTTGTCCTGTCTCAAATCGTGTGAAAATAGGCGGGTTGGAACGGAAGCATTCGGGCGCGGACGAGAGCCAGTCCGGCGCGACCATACATGGCTCGCTTGAGTGTCTTTACCTGTTGCGGCGCATAGCGGGGCCTTCCGGCACCTATTTGTGGGGAGATGTGGAAGGCTTTGAACCGCGATTGACTTTTGCGCAGAGTGAATGAAGCTGTCAGCTGGGGTGCTGCTCGTAGTGGGGCGTCATCAGTGGGCCGGAGGTTACTCCGCGTCATCTATATAGCAGGAACGATTATGAGCGACATGCAGACGATGCCACGATATCGGGGCGTGTTCCCCGTGGTCCCGACGATTTTCGACGCCTCCGGGCGACTGGACCTCGACGGCCAGTGCCGCGCGGTGGATTTCATGATCGACGCCGGTTCAGACGGATTATGCCTGCTGGCGAATTTCTCAGAGCAGTTCGTCCTTACGGATGATGAGCGTGAAACCTTGATGAAACGGATGTTGGAGCACGTTGCCGGACGGGTGCCGGTGATCGTGACGACAAGCCATTTCAGCACCGATATCTGCATCGAACGTAGTCGCCGTGCCGAAGCGATGGGGGCGGCAATGGTCATGGTCATGCCGCCCTACCACGGTGCCACGATCCGTATCGGCACGGCGGGGCTGTGGGATTTCTTCCGCCGTCTCTCGGGTTCACTCCGCATTCCGTTGATGATCCAGGACGCGCCGGTTGCCGGCACCCCGATGTCGGCTGAGCTTTTGGCGAAAATGGCGCGAGAGATTGCGCAGGTAGCGTATTTCAAGATTGAGACCCCGCAAGCGGCGGCAAAGTTGCGCAACCTGATCGAGTACGGAGGCGCTGCCATCGTGGGGCCATGGGATGGCGAGGAGGCGATCACCCTGCTCGCAGATCTCGACGCAGGTGCAACCGGGTCGATGACAGGCGGCGGCTATCCTGACCTGATCTTGCCGGTGGTGCACGCCTATTTGGCGGGTCGGCGCAGTGAAGCGGTTGACCGCTATGAGCACGTCCTGCCACTGATCAATTATGAAAACCGCCAATGTGGTCTGATCGCCGCGAAGGCTCTGATGCATGCGGGCGGTGTGATTTCGAGCGAGACGGTGCGGCATCCGCTCACGCCATTGCATCAATCAACACGGGATGGACTGCTCGAAATCGCCCGACGGCTTGATGCCCTGGTTTTGCGCTGGGCCTGAGAGTCAGGCTGCTAATTGACGAATGGACCCGGCCCACATCGCACGTACGGGAAACTGGATAAGGTGCCACAGTAGCGTCAGCTTTGACCCGCCAGTTATTTCCGACTATTATATATAAAAATTCAGATAATCGGGGGAATGATGGCGCTGCGGAATCAACGATTGGACGTGAATGACGTGTTGCCCGCGGATGTCGGCACCGCGGTACTGCTGGGCCGTGTTTGGCGGCCAGATTGCGCTGGTCCCGCCGTCGTTACCCTTCGGGGCGATGATCTGGTGGATATCACCAGTCGCGAGACCCCGACGGTTTCGGCTGTCTGCGCGCTTGATGATCCCGCCGGCTGGGTTCGTGCCGCGCCAGGTGAAGCCGTTGGCTCCGTGACCGACATCATGGCTAATGGCGACGAGGCCATGCGCGATGACGCGCAGCCGTGGCCGCTGGCACCGACCGATCTTCAGGCGCTCAAGGCTTCCGGTGTGACCTTTGTAGTCAGCCTGCTTGAACGGGTGATCGAGGAGCAGGCGCGCGGTGCACCTGAAAAGGCGGTCCTGATTCGTGCCGATCTCGACCGGTTGATCGGAGCCGACCTCAGATCGCTGCGCCCTGGTTCTGAAGAAGCGATGGCGGTGAAGGCCGCTCTGATTGGACGTGGGTTATGGTCCCAATACCTTGAAGTCGGGATCGGGCCTGATGCCGAGATTTTTACCAAGGGTCAGCCGATGAGTGCGGTCGGCTTCGGCGCCCATATCGGCATCCATCCGCGTTCGACCTGGAACAATCCGGAACCGGAGGTCGTGATTGTCGTCTCGCCCGCGGGCGGCATCATCGGTGCCACGCTCGGTAACGACGTCAATCTCCGGGATTTCGAGGGTCGATCCGCCCTGCTGCTCGGGAAGGCGAAAGACAATAATGCGAGTTGCAGCCTCGGGCCCTTCATCCGCCTGTTCGATGACAGGTTCGGGCTCGACCATATCCGCCGCGCCAGACTCGATCTGACGGTAACCGGGCCTGACGGTTTCACCCTTGAAGGGATGAGTTCGATGACCGAGATCAGTCGCGACCCGCTGGATCTCGTCGAGGCCGCGACCGGGGGAAATCATCAGTACCCAGATGGGTTAGTGTTGATGCTGGGGACAATGTTCGCCCCAACCCAGGACCGAGACGCTCCTGGCGAGGGCTTCACCCACAAGCCAGGCGATGTCGTCACTGTCGCGTCCGCACAGTTGGGCAGTCTGCGGAACCGGGTGCAAATCTGCTCCGACTGCGCGCCATGGACCTTCGGTGCCACCGCACTGATGCGAAACCTCAGTCGTCGTAGCTTGATCTGATGCAGAGCAGTTCCACGATACCCACCACCATATCCGTCTGAATTTATCCAAAAGCCAGGCCCTGACACAAGGAGACCACCATGCCTATTACAGGCGAACTGATGATCGGCGCCACCCTTAATCGCGGCACGGGAGCGGCATTCCGCGCGATTGAGGCTGCGACAGGAGAAGAATTCGGACCCTGCTTTTATGAAGCCGACGCTGCGCAGGTGGCGCGTGCCTGCGTTCTGGCGGCCGAAGCTGCCCTCCCTTTCGAGGAAGCCGGATCGGGGGCCCGGGCCTCCTTTCTGGAAGCGATCGCCGACGCAATTCTGGATCTCGGGGATGAATTACTGGATTGTGCGGTAGCGGAAACCGGACTGCTGCGGGGTCGCATTGAGGGTGAGCGAGGCCGAACCGTGGGCCAGCTTCGCCTGTTCGCCAACGTGCTGCGGGAGGGTTCCTGGGTCGGCGCCCGCATCGACCACGCCTTGCCGGATCGCAAGCCGCTGCGCCGACCAGATCTCCGGCTGCGTCATATCGGCCTCGGCCCAGTGGCGGTCTTTGGCGCCAGCAATTTTCCGCTGGCCTTCTCGGTGGCGGGCGGTGACACGGCTTCCGCCCTAGCCGCCGGATGCCCGGTGGTGGTGAAGGGCCATCCCGCGCATCCAGGTACTTCGGAACTGGTGGGGCGGGCAGTGCAGGTTGCGGCGCAGCGAAGCGGAATGCCGGAAGGAGTGTTTTCCTTGCTTACCGGTCGCTCAAATGCCCTTGGCGCAGCTCTGGTATCCGACCCGCACATTCGCGCGGTCGGCTTCACCGGTTCACGGGCCGGCGGCCTCGCGCTGGTGGCGCTTGCAGCGAAACGGCGTGAGCCCATCCCAGTGTATGCCGAAATGAGCAGCATCAACCCGGTCTTCGTATTCCCGGCCGCCCTAGCCGCCCGACCGAGCGCTATAGCCCGCGGCTACGTCGCTTCGCTTACCCTCGGAGCGGGCCAGTTCTGTACCAATCCGGGTCTGGTTTTCGTAACGCCTGGCGCGGGATGGGACGAGTTCGTTGCCACGGCTGTTGCCGCCCTGACTGAAGCCCCGGCGCAGACGATGCTGACTCCCGGAATCAAGAGCACCTATGATCAAGGGATGGCACGCTTGGCCGAATGCGGCGTCGAGCTACTTGGGCATGGACAGGAGGCCACCGCGCAGCAAGGACAGGCCAGGGTTTTCATAACGGATTCACATCGGTTTCGCGATGCACCCGGTATGCAGGAGGAGAATTTCGGTGCCGCGAGCCTGCTTATTCGCTGCACCGGACTCGATGACATGCGAGCCACAGCACAACATATCGAGGGACAACTCACCGCAACCCTGCAAATCGAACCGCCCGATCATGCTGCCGCCAAGGGGATGCTGCGACTGTTGGAACGAAAAGCCGGGCGCATTCTGGTGAATGACT
>JAQTXO010000116.1 GCA_028688765.1 Acidiphilium sp.
AGGCGGGGTCGATCCCCAGCGCTTCGGCAAGGGCTTCGGCGAAGGCGGTTGCGGTTGCGGCGGTGGCGTCGCCGGGGTGATCCGCGATATCGTCGTCGCTCGCGAGCAGGGCCGGGTTCTGCCAGACCGGTTCGCCATCCTCGCGCCAGAAGGCGTGGAGCGCCCAGCGCGGCAGCGGCTCGCCGGGGTAGAGCTTGCCCTGCGCGTATTGCAGCACGGCACCTTGCGCCCAGACCGGGGCGATCCGGCGGAGCAGGCGACCGGCCATGGTGCGCTTGGTCGGGCCGAGCGCATCGATGTTCCATTCCGGGGCGTCGATATCGGTGGCGGAGACGAAGGTGGGTTCGCCGCCCATGGTGAGGCGGACATCGTTCACCGCAAGGGCGGCATCGACCCGCTGGCCCATCGCGAGGATCGCCTGCCACTCGGCCTCGTCATAGGGGCGGGTGACGCGCGGGGTCTGTTCGATCCGGCGGATCGTCATGGCGAAATCGAATTCGACGCCGGCGGGTTCGACCCCGCCCGAGATCGGCGCGGCGGAGATCGGGTCCGGGCTGGCGGCGAGCGGAATGTGGCCCTCGCCGGTCAGCAATCCGGACGTGGCATCGAGCCCGATCCAGCCCGCGCCGGGGAGATAGACCTCGGCCCAGGCGTGCAGATCGGTGAAATCCTCGGTCGGGCCGGCGGGGCCTTCGACCGGTTTCACATCGGCGACCAGCTGGATCAGGTAGCCCGAGCAGAAGCGGGCGGCGAAGCCGAGATGGCGCAGCAGGTGCACCAGCAGCCAGGCGGAATCGCGGCAGGACCCGCGCGCTTCGGCGAGGGTGTGCTCGGGCGACCAGACGCCGGGTTCCATCCGCACCACATAGGCGACGCGGGATTGCACCAGCGCGTTGAGCGCGACCAGCTTGTTCACCGTGCTCGCCTCGATCGCGGCGCCCTGTTCGATCAGGGCGGCGAGCAGGGGACCGGGGGTTTCGGTGCGGCGGAACGGGGCGAGTTCCTGTTCCAGCACCGGGTCGTAGGCGAAGGGCCAGGTTTCGGCTTCGGGTTCGAGAAAGAAATCGAACGGGTTGATCGTCGCCATATCGGCGATCAGGTCGACCGTGACGCTGAATTCGGTGACCGCTTCGGGGAACACCACGCGGGCGAGGAAATTGCCCTGCGGGTCCTGCAGCCAGTTGAGGAAATGGGGTTTCGGCGCGACTGCCAGCGTGTAGGCGAGGATCGGCGTGCGGGCGTAGGGCGCCGGGCGGAGGCGGATGGTCTGCGGCCCCAGCCGCACCGGACGGTCGTATTTGTAGCTGGTGCGATGCGTCAGGGCGACTTGGATCGACATGCATTGCCTTTGTGACGGGGGGTGGAGCGGGTCATTTTGGGTGGTTCACGCCGGGTGGTCCGCCACCGGGGCGAGCACGACGCTGACTTTCAGGGTATGACGCCGGCCACCGAGAATGATGCCGCAGGTCGGGCTGACATCGGTGAAGTCGCGCCCCCAGGCGAGGGTGACGTGTTCCCCCGCGACGATGAGATCGTTGGTCGGGTCGAAATCGACCCAGCCGTGCTGCGGGCCGAACCAGACCGAGACCCAGGCATGGGTCTGCTCCGCACCGGAATAGCCGGAGTCGGGATTGTCGGAGTCGGGACTCACGGTCTGGCTGCGCAGATAGCCCGAGACGTAGCGCGCCGGCAGGCCGACCGCGCGCAGGCAGGCCAGCATCGCCTGGGCGTAATCCTGACAGACGCCTTCGCACTTCGCGAGCGCTGCCGGGCCGGTCGTGGTGACCGAGGTGACGCCGGAGCGGTAGCGGAAAATCTCGAAGAGATGATGGCTGAGCCCGGCGGTCGCGGCCATCATGTCGGCCTGCGGGGTGAAATGCCGGCGGGCGAGGGCCAGCACCCCGTCATCCGCGCCGGTCAGCCGTGTGGGCACCGCGAACTCGGCAATACCCGGGGGCAAGGCCGTGTCGTTTGCAATCGACTCCCAGGCGAGTCCGGCATGCTCCAGCGGCGGGCGCGGGTCGAGCAGGATGTCGGCGCGGACGGTGGCGTGAAACATGTCGTGCGGCGCGTCGATATCGACCGAGGTGATGCGGTTGCCGAAATAGTCGAACTCGTCATACCGGTCCGACGGGGCGGGTTCGATCGCGAGGGTGGCGACGTCGAGGATCTGGCCGGGGCGGGCGCGGGGCAGCAGATGCAGGAAATGCCGCGCCCGGATCGCTTTGGTCTGGTAGGTATAGAGGGTGCTGTGGGTCAGGCGGTATAGCATCGGCTCGGCATCCACGCGGTTCGACTGTTTCGATATCACCGCTCCGGGCGCGCCGATAGCCGTGTCGTCGGGTCAAAAGACGCTGCGCGGCCCGGTCTGGTGCAAATATGGGCATAATCTGCCCGCACGATGCGCAGCCCTGCCTCACCGAACGATTACGTTTCGGCAGACTCGACAATTCACATGGAACTCGGCGGTTGATCATCACATATTCGGGTTGATCGTTTCGTACAGGACAGCAATGAACCCGCCGGCGCCTGCGATGCCTCGACCCGTCCGGTGGCGCTGACCCATGACGGTGCTCGAGGTTCGCCATATCACGACCTATCGTTACCGCCGTCCGGTCGCGCTCGGCGAGCATCGGATGATGTTCCGCCCGCGCGAGGGACACGACCAGCGGGTGCTGGCCGCCAATGTGGTGATCACGCCCGAACCGGCGCGCCAGCGCTGGATGCTCGATGTGTTCGGCAATCATGTCGCCTACGCGAGTTTCGGGGCGCGCGCCGGGGAATTGACCTTCGACAGTCTCGTCCGGGTTCAGCACAGCCCGAGCCATGTCTATGACGGGCCGCTCCCCGATCTCGCGATCGAGGATTACGCCGCGACCTATCCGTTCACCTATGGCGGCGACGAGATGCCGGACCTGATGCGGCTGATCGAGCGGCAGGACCCCGACCCGCATCACGAGGTCGATCGCTGGGTGCGGCGGTTTCTGTCGTCGAGCGGGGCGACCGGAACACGATCGCTGCTGATCGCGATCAATCAGGCGATCTGGCAGGGGTTCACCTATGTCGCCCGCGAGGAAAAGGGGCTGCAATCGCCGACCACCACGCTGCGGCTGGGCAGCGGCAGTTGCCGCGATTTCGCGGTGCTGATGATGGATGCGGTGCGCGCCCTCGGCCTCGCCGCCCGCTTCGTCTCGGGTTACCTGCACGTCCCGCCGCGCGGGGGGCGTTATGCCGGCGGCGGATCGACCCATGCGTGGTTGCAGGTCTATCTGCCCGGCGCCGGATGGGTCGAGTTCGATCCGACCAACGGCATCGTCGGCAATCACGATCTTATCCGCGTCGCCGTGGTCCGGGCACCGGCCCAGGCGATCCCGCTTTCCGGCACCTGGACCGGTGCGCCCTCGGATCATTTGTCGATGAACGTGACCGTCTCGGTCACCGCCGCCGATCAACCCGCTTTCACCTCGTAATGGAATCCCGCCCGATGAAAATCCGCACCGGCTTCGATATCTCGTTCGATTGCCCCACCCCGATCCCGATGCTGCTGATGCTCAATATCCACCCCTCGCGGGAGCCGGACCTGCTGACCGAGCATAAGATCGTGTTCGACCCGCCGGTGCCGGCGAGCGATTACAATGACGGGTTCGGCAATCGCTGCACCCGGATCGTCGCGCAGCCGGGCCGGCAGTCGATGCGGGCGGAGTTCCTGGTGCGCGATTATGGCGATCCCGACCCGATCCCGCACGGCGCGCCGCAGGTGGCGGTCGAGAACCTGCCGTCGGATATTCTGGTGTTCCTGCTCGGCAGCCGGTATTGCGAGACCGACCGGCTTTCGGATACCGCGATTTCGCTGTTCGGCCATATCGAGCCGGGCTGGGCGCGGGTCGCGGCGATCTGTGCCTATGTCAACAACCGGATCACCTTCGATTACCAGAGCGCGCGGCCGACCAAGACGGCGTGGGACGCCTATATGGAGCAGCGCGGCGTGTGCCGCGATTTCGCCCATCTCGCGATCACTTTCTGCCGGTGCATGAACATCCCGGCGCGCTATTGCACCGGCTATCTCGGCGATATCGGCGTGCCGGTCTCGCCCGACCCGATGGATTTCAGCGGCTGGTTCGATGTGTTTCTCGGCGGGCGATGGTACACCTGCGATGCGCGGCACAACCAGCCGCGCATCGGGCGTATCCTGATGGCAAGGGGCCGGGATGCCACGGATGTCGCGATTACCACGACCTTCGGCACCTGCATCCTGACCGGGTTTACCGTGATCACCGATGAGGTGACCTGAGCGGGGATCAGCCGGTCTCGCCCAGTTCGCGGGACCGGGCGGTGGCGGCTTCGATCGCGCGGGACATCGCGGCGGGCCAGGCATCAGGGTCCATCAGAACGGCGAGGGCGCGCTCGGTGGTGCCCTTGGGGCTGGTGACCGCGCGGCGCAATGTGGCCGGAGGGTCGTCGCCCGCTGCGAGCAGGGAGGCCGAGCCGATCACGGTCTGGCGCGCGAGGCGGCGGGCGAGATCGGGCGGGATTCCCTGTTCGATCGCGGCGGTTTCGAGCAGTTCGGTCAGCAGGAACACATAGGCGGGACCGCCGCCGGAGACCGCGGTGACGGCATCGAGCAGGGATTCCGCTGTGACGAATTCGACCGCGCCGACCGCGCCGAGCAGGGTTTGCGCGAGCGCGTGCTGGTCGGGCGTGACTGTTCCGGCGGCGCAGGCGACGGTGATGCCCTGACGGATCGCGGCGGGGGTGTTGGGCATGGCGCGCACGATCGCGGCGGCGGGACCGAGATGCCCCGCGAGAAACGCGATGGTCTTTCCGGCCATGATCGAGACGAACAGGGCGGTCCCGGCGAAGCGCGCGAGGCCAGGGATGACATCCGGCGCGACCTGGGGCTTGACCGCGAGGATGACGGCGCGGGGCGCGAAACCGGGATCGAGCGCGGCGAGCGAGGGGATGACGGTGATGTTATCGGCCGCGAGGGCAGCGGCATCCGGCCCGGGATCGATCACGACGACCTGCGAGATGCCGCGTTCGCGCCAGCCCGCGAGCATCGCCGCGCCCATTTTGCCGCCGCCGATCAGCAGCAGCGGCGGCAGCGCTGCGGTCATGCCTCGCCCACGCACTCCAGCATGGCGGCGGCGAGGGCTTCGTCCGGCGATTTGCCGCCCCAGAGGACGAACTGGAAGGCCGGGAAAAAGCGTTCGCACTCGGTCACCGCGATATCGACCATGTCCTCGACGCTTTCGGCCGAGGCGGCGGTCGCTCCGCGCAGCAGGACGGAATGGCGGAACACCGGCATGCCGTCATCCTGATCCATGCCGAAATGGCCGATCCAGAGCTTTTCGTTGGCGCGGGCCAGCAACTCGTAAAGCGCCTTGCGGCGGCGTTCCGGGGCTTTGAGGTCGAAGGCGCAGGAGAAATGCATGACCGAGATTTCATGCGACCAGGAGAAATAGAGCCCGTAATCGCACCAGCGGCCAGGGGCCTCGGCGGCGATTTCACTGTCGCTCCGGCGGTCGAACGCCCAGTCGTTGGCGGCGATGACCTGTTCGACGATATCGAGGGGGTTGCCGACCGGATCGGCGGTCTGGGTGGCCAGGGAGGTCATGATCGGGGTCTCCTCCTGAATGCATAAGCCGAGCAGACGGCGGGATCGCCGGCGCCGAATCGGAGTCTACCGGAGTTTTGCACCGCACCGCAATCACATGATGTCAGTGGAGCGTTACAAAACGACAAACCCGCCACATGGGGCGGGTCGTTTCGGCCGGAACGGCGGCGCGGAGGCGGGATCAGGCCGATTTGGCCTCGCGCTTCGCGGCGGCCTTGATCACCCGGCGCTTGAGCGTGAGCGCTTCCACGGTCAGTTTGCGGTTCGGGGTGGTGAGCAGGAAGGCATCGAGCCCGCCTTTGTGTTCGATGGTCGAAAGACCGCGCGGGGTGACCCGCAACTTGACCGAGTGGCCGAGCGCTTCGGACTGGACCGAACTGTCCTGCAGGTTGGGCAGGAAACGGCGGCGCGACTTGTTGTTCGCGTGGCTGACGTTATTGCCGGTGAGCACGGATTTGCCAGTGATTTCGCAGCGACGGGTCATGACGAAAGCCTCGATCCAGAGAGCCCGGCTCACGCCAGGTTGATGACAGATAACAAAAATGCAACCGCGCCACGATCGCCGTGGAGCGGCTGTGGGGGGTATATCGCCAAAACCGCTCGCGCGGTCAAGCTCTGCGTTCGGAAAGCGGGATCGGAGCGCGGGTGGTCGAACCCGGGGATGCGCCGTGCTAGGCTGCGCCGGTCCCCCAGCCACAGGAGTTTGCCATGCACGATCGTTCGCTGCCGGACCTGATGGACGACAAGACTTTCCCCGTGGCCGCCGGTGCGAGCAACGCGGAGGATCGGCCCCATACCCTGAAATCGGACGATTGCTTTGCGATCTTCGCGGTCAACGGCGACATGAGCGGCAGGAGCGAGGGGGTCTATTACCACGACACAAGGCATCTGTCGCGGATGACGGTGATGCTCGATGGTGCGCGGCCACGGCTGCTGACCGGTGCGATCAGCACCGATAATGCGACGCTGGTGTGCGATCTGGCCGGCCCTGCCCCCGAAGGCTGCACCGATATGGGCGACGAGGGCAATGAAATCTCGCTCCGGCGGGAGATTTTTCTGTGGCGCGACACCCGCCACGACCTGCTGACCATCGGCAACTGGGCGCGCACCGCCCAGACCATCACGCTCGATATCGCTTTCGCCGCCGATTTTGCCGATCTGTTCGAGATTCGCGGCACGCCGCGCCTGCGTCATAGCACGATGGAAGCCGCGCGGGTCGCGCCGCACGGAGCCACCCTGCCCTGCACCGGCCTCGATGGGGTGCGGCGCTGGACCCGGCTCGATTTCGAGCCGAAACCCGATCGGATCGAGCCGGGGGCGGCGCATTATCGCCGTCGTCTGGAACCGGGTGAGACGATCCGCATCGCGATCGCGGTGCAATCCGGGGCCGAGGGCGACCGGCCCGCGATCACCCGGTTCGGTACCGCCCGGGAGGCCGCGCGGCGGGCGCGGCGCGACCTGCGGCGGCAATCGGCGCGGATTATTTCGGATAATGCGGTTGCGAACGCGGCGCTGCTGCGCGCGCGGGACGATCTGATCATGCTGACCACGCAGACCCCGCACGGGCCCTACCCCTATGCCGGGGTGCCGTGGTTTTCGACCGCGTTCGGCCGCGATGCGATCATCACCGCGATGCAGACGCTGTGGCTGGCACCCGCTCTGGCGCGCGGGGTGCTGGCCTATCTCGCGGCCAATCAGGCGCAGGGGTTCGACCCGGCGGCGGATGCCGAGCCCGGCAAGATCCTGCATGAAGCGCGCGATGGCGAAATGGCCCGGCTCGGCGAAGTGCCGTTCCGCCGGTATTACGGCTCGGTCGATGCGACGCCGCTCTTCGTGATGCTGGCCGGGGCCTATCATGCCCGCACCCATGACACTGCGTTCATCCGCGAGATCTGGCCCAATATCGAGGCGGCGCTCGGCTGGATCGACGGGCCGGGGGATGAGGATGGCGACGGGTTCGTCGAATATGGCCGCAAGACCGGCC
>JAQTXO010000117.1 GCA_028688765.1 Acidiphilium sp.
GTTCCGCCGAAGCCGTCACCATCGCCCGCCATTGCGATGGAACCGCACTGATCGCCGCCGCCGCGCGGTCTTCAGCCCGCGAAATGCTTGCCGCGCGTGATGCCATCACGCAGGTCGGCGGTCAGATCCTCGGTGCGGTGTTCAACCGCGAGCGCAGCTATCGCCCGCGCTGGCTGGGGGGACAAGGTTGACGTCGCGACCCTGCGCCGCACCGCAACGCCGCAACCTCCACCGCCTGATCGCGGGCTATCTGCCGGCCACGATCATTCCCGCCGTGGTCTCGCTCGACGTCGTGCTCGCGTTCACCCGCCTGCTGTCCCCCGCCGAATACGGCCGGTACAGTCTCGCATTCACCGCGCTGACGGTCATGCAGGTCTCGTTGTTCTACACGTTGAGCCTCGCGATCGTGCGGTTCTACCCGATAGCGGCGCGAAACGGCACCACGTCGGATCTGGTGCGAACCAGCTATATCGGTATCCTGATTGTAGGCCTGGTTGCAGCGGGTGCGACGGTTGCGGTTCTGCTGTTCGTCCCGCTCCCGCACAGGCTGGTTCCGGTGCTCTGGCTGGCGGTGCCGCTGCTGTTGCTGCGCGCCACCGTCTCGGCCGGGCAGGCGGTGCGTCGCGCCAGCGATTCGGTCCGCGCTTATTCGATCGTCGAATGCGGGCAGTCGATCATCGGCTTCACCGCGGGTATCGCGCTGGTGATCCTGCGCGGCCCCACAGCCATCAATGTCATGCTCGGCCTCATCATCGGCGCCGCGACCATGCTGGCGATCGGCGCGCGGGATTTCTGGCGCGCCTTCCTCGCGGGGCGGTTCGACGTCACCCTGCGGCGCGATGCCTGGGTGTTCTGCGCGCCGCTCGCCGCGACCTACGCCGTCAGTGCCGCGCTGCAATACGGCGACCGCTTCATGGTCGCCGGGCTTGCCGGGGTTCAGGCGCTGGGCATCTATACCGTAGCGACGGTCCTGGTCGACCGCCCGACCTCGCTCGCGGGGATGGCCATCACCACGGCGACATTCCCGCGCGTCGTGCACACCATGGAAAACGAGGGGGTCGAAACCGCGCGCACGCAGCTCGGGTTCAACGGCATCCTCCTGCTTGCGGTCGTCGCACCGGCCTGCGTCGGCCTCATGCTGATCGCCCCGCAGCTTGCGTTCATCTCGGTCGGCTCGGCGTTCCGCACCGGCCTGGTGAAACTGCTGCCGATCGTGGCCGCAACCTCGCTGGTCCGCATGATGTCGGCCCATTTCATCGATCACGCCTATCACCTCGCACGCCGGTCCGACCTGATGCTGCTGGCCTACGGCCCGTTCGCGGTGCTCAATCTCGGTATCGATGTCGTGCTGATCCCCCGCTACGGCGTACTCGGTGCCGCCTGGGCCGCGTTCGGCTGCCTCAGCCTGCAATGCCTGCTCAGCGCGATCCTGGCCCGCCGGGTTTTTCCGCTTCTGCTGCCGCTGGCCGATATCGTGCGTGTCGGGGTCGCCATGATCCCGATGGTGGTGCTCGCGCGCATGATCACGCTCTCCAACCCGTGGATTCATCTTGCCGTGATCATGCTCGGAAGCATGCTCACCTACGCGGTCATGCTGGTCGCCGTGGATCTCGGCGGCCTGCGCGGAATGCTCGCCACCCGGCTTCGTCGCGGTTTCACCGTTCAGGGGCGGGCATGAGCGCGGCCTACACCTCGATCGATCCTCCGCGCAGCTTCCGCCGCGTCTGGCGCGACCGGCTCCTCTGTGAATGGTGGTCGATCGGCATCTGCGCGCGCTCGATCGGCGAGGTGCTGGATCACGGTGCCTTGGGGCCGGTGCACTGGCTGGAACCCGCGCGCGGTGCCGCCTACCGGGCCGATCCGTTCGTCCTGCCCGGCACCGGGCTGCTACTGTGTGAGGAAGTTCCACTCGCCAGCGGCATCGGGCGTATCGTGGTCTTGCGCGCGCATGATGGAAGCTTCGCACCGGTGCGCATCTTGCTCGACGACGGTATCCACCGGTCCTACCCGTTTATCTGGCAGGACGGCGGCGAGAGTTTTCTGCTCCCCGAATCTTCTGCCGGCGGGCCGACCATCCTCTATCGCATCGCGCCCGATCTCCGTCTCCAAACCGTCACCACCATCGCTCCCGGCCGCCGGCTGGTCGATGCCACAATGTTTCGGGCCGGCACGCGTCTCTGGATCGCGGCGACCGATCTCGAATACGGCACCAACGACAATCTCTGCCTTTATCACGCCGATCATCCGGCCGGCCCCTGGCGGGCCCATGCGTTGAACCCGGTCGTGACCCACCGCCGAACCGCCCGAAGCGGCGGCACGCCCTTTCATCACGCGGGCCGCTTTTTCCGCCCGGCGCAGGACTGTAGCGAAACTTATGGCGGCGCGCTGATCATCACCGAAATCACCGCATTGACGCCGGATGATTTCGCCGAACGCATCGTCTGCCGGCTCGCCCCCGACCGGAACGGCCCCTTTCCCGACGGGCTGCACACTTTGTCCTCCGACGGCGAACGCTGCTTCGTCGACGGCAAGCGCATGGTGTTCGACCCGCGTGTGGTCGCAGGCAAAATCGCGCGCCGCCTGATCACGCGCCCCCGCACGCTGAGGCTGGTGGCATGAACCCGCCCCTCGATGATACCACGTTCGAACGGGTCGCCACCGGGTCCGACACAGCCGAAGCACCCTCTGGCGCTTCACCCCCGCCGCCAGCCTCGATCGTGATCTTCCTGCCGTCATTGACCATCGGCGGCGCTGAAATATCTCGCATCCGCCTTGCCGGAGCGTTCGCCGCCACCGGAGATCGCGTTGCGGTCGTGGTGCAGACATCGGTTACCGGCGAGACTATCCCCCTGCCGCCAGAGGTCGAACTGATCGTGCTCGGCATCCGGCGCACCTGGGCCAGCCCGTTCGCATTGGCGCGTTTCGCTGTCGCCTGGGGTGCGGATGTGATGATCGCAGCGCTGCCCCACAACAATCTCGCCGCCATTTTCGCAGGCCGGATCGCCCACCTCCGCTATCGCAGACATCTGCGCGTGGTCGTGACCGAACACGCCCCGATCGGCGCTCTGATCGCCGCCAACCGCGGATTTCGTTATCGTATCCTGCCGCTCATGCAACGGTGGCTCTACCCGATGGCCGACGCAGTGGTCTGCGCCTCCAGCGGCATCGCGACCGAGTTTCGCGCCACCCTGCCGGTTCGCACCCCGATCCACACGATCTTCAACCCGATCGTCTCCAAGGTTCTTTCATCCGCCGAACCAACCCCGCCGCCTGAGCCCGATCCGGCGCAGTCCGTGCTGATCGTCGCGGCAGGGCGGCTGGCGCCCGAGAAGGATTTCGCGACCCTGCTGCGCGCCTTCGCCCTGCTGCGCGCGCAAATCCCCGCCCGCCTCATCATCGCCGGGGAAGGAACCGAGCGCCCCCGCCTCATGGCCCTCGCCGCCGCTCTCGGTATCACGAGCGATGTCGAAATGCCCGGGTTCGTGACCGATCTGCCCGCCCTGCTCGCCCGCGCCGATGTATTCGTCAGTACCTCCCGCTTCGAAGGATTCGGCAATGTCATCGCCGAAGCGCTCGCCTGCGGCACCAGGATCGTCGCAACCGACTGCCCGGTCGGCCCACGGGAAATCCTGGCGGGCGGGGCTTTCGGCACGTTAGTACCGGTCGGCGATGCCCCGGCGATCGCCGCCGCGATCTCTCACGCGCTCGATCACGATCACGACCGCGCCGCACTGCGTCATCGCGCGGCGGATTTCACGGTCGGGGCCAGCATGGCGGCCTATCGCGCGGTGATCACCCCTGCCGGCCGTCCGTTGTCGCTGGCGATCTACATGCACGACTTCAGCAGCGGCGGGGTCGAACACGCGGTTCTCAGCCTGATCGGCGCCTTCCGCGCCGGAGGCATCGATGTCACCCTTCTGGTCCATTCCGAGGCCGGGGAACTGCGCGGGAGGCTTCCACCCGACCTGCCGGTGATCAATTTCGCCACCGGCCGGACCATTGCGGACCTGCCGCCGCTCATCCGCTATCTGCGGCGAAACCGGCCTGATATCCTGCTCGCCAATCTCGACCACAACAATCTGATCGCCACACTGGCAAGCCTGATCGCGCGAACCGGCACGCGGCTGGTCATCGTCCAGCACAATGCGTTGAGCGCCGAAGCCTCCGCCATGCCGAGCCTGAAATACCGCCTGCTGCCGCTGGCCTACCGCATTCTCGCTCCCCGCGCCGCCGGAATCGTTGCGGTATCGGCCGGGGTTGCCGACGATCTGGCCCATTGCGCCGGGCTCGACCGCGCGGCCATCAGCGTCATCAACAATCCCGTCGTCGACGACAGCTTCGTCTTCCGCACCGCTGCCCCGGCCGAACACCCGTGGATCAGCGAGGCCGCGACAATACCCCTGTTCGTCACCGCCGGTCGCCTGGTCGCCCAGAAAGACCCTGAAACCCTGATCCGCGCCTTCGCCATCGCCCGCGCCCGACATCCGATGCGCCTGATCATGCTCGGCGAAGGCCCGATGCGCCCGAGGCTCGAAGCCCTGATCGCCGAGTATGGTCTCGCTGATGCCGTGCAGATGCCGGGCTACGTCGCCAACCCGCTTCCCTGGTTTGCCGCCGCCACCGGCTTTGTGCTCGCATCGCGCTACGAAGGGTTCGGCAACGTGCTGGTCGAAGCCATGGCCTGCGGCACGCCGGTAATCAGCACCAATTGTCCCCACGGCCCTGCCGAAATCCTCGATAACGGCACGTACGGAACACTGGTTCCGCCCGGCGATATCGAAGCGCTGGCCGAGGCACTCGACCCCGACCTCCGGCAGCATTGGCCTGCGGCAGCCCTGCGCGCGCGGGCCGATCATTACACGCTCGCCGCCTCCGCTTGCTGCTACCGTTCCCTGTTCGCCCGCCTGATGGACCGGCGGGCGGTATCATGAAGGACATAATGACGAAACCCGATTTTCGTTCGCGGGACTCGTGCGCGCGGTGCCCGATCCAGCCTCGATCCCGCAGAATTTTCCGCTTCCATTTTGCGCACAGGCGGCCTTTCCTTTGTCCACCATGACCGCACACCCTATTTTCGGACTGATCCCCAGCACGCTCGATGAAGCCGGCGTCACCGCGCGCCTCGCCACATCCTCTCCGGCAGGCGCAGGTGCCTGCCTCATCGTGACCCCCAATCTCGACCATATCGTGCAACTCCGCCGCAATGCCGCGTTTCGCGCCGCCTATCACCGCGCCGTCCTCATCCTGTGCGATGGATTTCCGGTGCAGTATTACGCACGGCTGCGCGGTCACCGAGCGCACCGCGTCACCGGTTCCGGGCTGATCGCACGAGTGATGCAGCATCCCGACCCCGCCATGCGTCTGATGTTCGTGGTCGATCGGCCGGAAACCGCCGGGGCGGTAGCCGCCTGGGCGCGCGCGCACAGCATGATCGATCAGGTGGCCACCGCGATTCCGCCCGTCGGCTTCATCGCCCAGCCCGCCGCATGCAGTGCGCTCGCAACCGCCATCGCGCACCATCGGCCAGGCCTCCTGATCATGGGCGTCGGCGCGCCCCAGAGTGAAATCTTCATCGACCGGTATCATCGTGACCTGCCCGATTGCTGGGCGCTCTGCGTCGGCCAGGGCGTCAAAATGGCACTCGGCCTGGTGCGCCGCGCGCCGCCGGCAGTGCGGACCCTGCATGCCGAATGGCTCTGGCGACTGCTCCAGGAACCGCGCCGACTCGCCGGCCGCTACGGGCTCGGTGCCTTCCGGTTCGCCGGCGCGATTGCCGCCGATCTGCGAGGTTCCCGCTCATGACGTCTCCTGAGTCCCGCGCCCTGCGCCCGCTGATCCCCTCCCGCCTGCCGCCTTACGCGCCGCCCGTGGCCCCGCGCCTCAGTGTCGCGCTGGCCATGCTCTCGCTCGCGATGCAACTGACCATCTCGGCCAACCTTCTGATGATCATGGGCATTCACTACGACATTGCCGGCGGCAGCCCGATCGTCAAAATCAACCCGGCGACCTATGTGGCGGTCCTTGCCCTCGCGATCCGCCTGTTCGAAGGCGGCGACCCGTTCGGCACCCTGATGCGTCTGTTCGCCGCCAACCGCCTGATCGCCACCTTCGTCATCGCATTCATATCCTGCATCGCCTATTCGCTGATCACGATCGGCGTCACCGGTTCCGCCGCCCTGATCGACAGCTACCTCTCGGCGGGCATCCTGCTCCTCGTGCTCTGCGACATCTCGATCGCCGAACGCCGCGTCCTCGGTGCGATCATGCTCTCGCTCTACATGCTCAACGTGGTCATCGCGATCACCGAGAGCCTCACCCGCCACCTGCTGATCGGCCTCTATATCGGCACTTATCAGTATAAAGCGCCATTCCAGGTGTTCCGGGGCGTCGCCCTGTACGACCATCCGCTGACCGGCGCGATGATGACGTCGATGGCGATCTTCCTGCTGCTCCAGATGCGCCTGCGCCCGCTGTTCACCACCGTCCTGCTCAGCCTTTCACTGGTCGGTCTGTTCGCCTTCGGAGGCCGCGCGGCGCTGGTTGCCACCGTCGCCGCGCTCCTCGTGCTGGGCGCATGGTTCCTGGCGCTCGATCTGCTGAACCGCCGCCTCACGGCGCTGAAACTCGCCGCAATCCTCGGCGGGCTGGTGCTCAGTTTCGCCCTCGCCTGGTTCGTCATCACCCAGACATCGATCGCCGATCGCATCGTCAGCCAGGATTACGTCGATACCAGCGCCAAAGTCCGCGAGATTCAGTTTCTGGTCCCCGGATTGATGGATTTTCGTGAAATCCTGCTCGGCATCGAGGTCAACCGCATGCCGCAACTCCTGTCGGAGGTCGGGCTGCACCCGCCCTTCACCGGCATCGAAAATTTCTGGCTGGTCGCCTTCGTCAATCTCGGGCTGATCGGCTTCTCGGTCTATCTCCTCGGCTTCATGTCCCTGATGATCGATCTATGGCGACGCTCGCCCTTGTTCGGGCGCGCGATGCTCGTGGTGGTCATCATGATGGCCTCGACCAGCAACTCCCTTGGGGCGAAAAGCAACGTGCTGTTCGTGCTCACCGGCACCCTCGTCGCCTGCTCGGGCTACGCCGAACCACGCCGCGCCCCGATCGCCGCCAGGCTCCGCCCCGCCGGTTTCGCCCGTCCCGTTCCGCCGCACCGCGCGCTCACCCCGCTCGCGTCCCTGTCCCGAAAGTAAACCGCCATGTCGTCCACGACCCACCGCTTCACCTCCGCCGACAATCTCCACGAACTGGTCGAAACCGGGTTCATGCTGCGGCGGCGTCTGCTGAAATTCGCGTTGCTGATCCTGATGATCGGCCTCGGTTTCGCGCTCTACGTCAAACCCAGCTACATCGCGACATCGCAGATGGTCGTGCTGCCGAGCACCGAATACACATTCCGCCCCACCGCCGGATCGCGCTCTCTCGCCAACGAGGCCCTGTCGCTCCAGAACATGATGGATTCCGAAGTCGCGATCATCCGTTCCGCCGATCTTGCGCATCAGGTGATCGCAACGATCGGCGTCAGGACGCTCTACCCCGCCCTCGCCCG
>JAQTXO010000118.1 GCA_028688765.1 Acidiphilium sp.
CATCGTATAGCGTGGTCGCAATGATCGGCGTGATCATGAGGGCGAGCACGATCGCGGCGGCCAGCAGCCCGAAACCGCTGCCCGTGCTGTTGTGGATGTTGAAAAACGGAATGAACCCGAACACCGCCGTAATCCCCGGTCCGATATAATGGGAAATCAGCGGCGCCAGAACATAAATTCCCCAGAGCCCGAACACGACGCTCGGCACCACGGCCACCAGTTCCACCAGCATCGACAGGGCCGGCCGCACCCGATCGGGCGCAGCCTCGGCGAGGAAAATCGCCGTCCCGACAGCGACCGGCAAAGCAAACAGCAGCGCCAGAAACGAGGACAATAATGTGCCGACGATGAATGCCAGAATTCCGTAATTCGCGCCGAGCGGCACCGAATAGCCCCGTACCGTCACCGGGTTCATATACAGATTGCCCAGGCTCCAATCGATCGTCCCGATGAAGCGGATGCCATTGAACCCGATCGCCGGCCACGCGTATTGAGCCAGAAACACCACGATGATGAACAAAGCGAGCGGGATCAGCAGCGCGATACCGGTGAGACTCAGACGAAAGCCACTTGCTCGTTTCATATCATCCTCTTAACCGAAAAACGCCCCGCCGGTAAAAACCGGACGAGGCGCTTCGTATAACCATGCTCAGCCGCTGATCTTGGCGATCTGCTCAGCCGACAGCTTCTTGACCGCTGCCGGCAACGCCTTGAACTCGACCTGCTTCAGATAGCTCTCGCTATTCCCCTGATTGCTGGCCCAGGTCAGCAGATCCTTCACCGCCTTCGCGGTCGCGGCATCATGCTGCTTGGAATTCACGATCGCATATTCGTAGTTGATGATCGGGTAGCTCATCGCACCCGGTGCGAACACGAGGCTGATCCGCTCATCCGCCGGCGTCTTGCCGACCAGCTCGTCCGCCGCGGCGCTGATCGTCTTGGCGGTCGGCAGCACGAACTTGCCGGCTTTGTTCAACAGCATCGCCTTGCCGAGATGCGCTTCGGCGACTTCCTTGTAGAACGACACACCGATATAGGCGATCGCATACGGGTTCTGCTTCAGCGCCTCGACCATGCCGGGGTTGCCGTTCGCACCCAGCCCGCCCTGCACCGCCGGCCATGATACCGTGGTGCCGTAGCCCACCGTGTTCGCCCAGGACGGCGTCGAGAAATCGAGATACTGGCTGAAAATGAACGTGTCGCCCGAACCATCGGTACGGTGTACCGGAATGATCTGATGATCCGGCAGCTTCACGCCGGGGTTGAGCTTCTCGATCGCCGGATCGTTCCACTTGGTGATCTTGCCGGTATAAATCCCCGCCAGCACCGGGCCCGAGAATTTGAGGTGCTTGTCGTTCAGACCGGGCAGATTGTAGTTGATCGCCTGGGCAGAAATCGCCAGCGGAATGTTCAGAATATCCGGGTTCTGCTTGATCTGCGGGTCCGACATATAGGCGTCCGACGCGCCGATCTGCACGACACCGGAAATCGCCTGCGCGATACCCGCACCCGAACCGGTGCTCTGCGTCGTCACTTTCACGCCCGGATACGCCTTCTCGAAATGCGGCACCCAGATGTTGAACAGCGGATAGAGCAGCGACGATCCGGTCTCGACCAGAGAAACACCGGCAGCCTGGGCAACGCCCATGCCGAGCCCGGCGACTAGGGCAGCGGCCGCGGCAGCGCGCAGCAGTGTAGAACGGCGCAGTTTGGCATCAGATCGCACGATGGATCTCCCTTTCGGTTGCGAACAGAAAATTGAAAACCTGCGGGGTATTCATATCGGTAAACCCCTGTCGCGCCGTCTAGGCGATCGATCATGACAAGGCGACGGGGTTTTAATGAAGCTTTCATGACATCGCCGTTGAAGTCACGGTTTCGCGAGATTGCGTCAGTCCCGACGAGAGGCGTCCCTGCAGCATCTCGACCGGCGTTTCCAACATCCCGTAGCGAATAGCGCGGCGCGTCCGCTTGCCGCCTTCACCGTTCAGATGAAGCACCAAGACCGATCTGCTCACCTGAGCATCGGCGATTTCGTGCCATAGGTAAGTCTCAGGCGGTCCGGCGTGAGGCGATAAGGTGACACCGTGCCGTCCGATGACGGCCCGCGTCCGCACCAGCGGATCAGCCCGCCGCCGCCGGAAGGACTCAAACGCAGCAATCAGCGATACCACACCCGCGAGCGGCAGCAGCACGGTCATGACCGTCAGAAACACGCTGGGAACCGCGCCCCGGACGAAGAGGACCGGCCCGATGATCCCTAGCGCCACGATCATCAGGGCAATCGGCAAGGGCGGCGAATTCGGCGGCGGCCCCGCCCGCAAAGCCAGACTGTCCGGATCATCGTTCATCCGGCAACTCTGCCTCGTCCAACCACGATTGTCGACGAGGAGAGAGGCGCGTAGCAAGGTGTCATGGTCGATGTTGCACCGCAGGCGAGCCCCGATCGTCTCAGCCGCTCAGCGCTTTTCAACGGCTTTTTCATCGCCGGCCTGTCCGGTTTCGGCGGGGTGCTGCCATTTGCCCGCCGGATCATCGTCGAACGGAAGCGTTGGCTGACCGATGCCGAATTCGCCGACCTGTTCAGCCTCTGCCAGTTTTTGCCCGGTCCCAACATCGTCAATCTGGCCGCCGCATTCGGCGCGCGCCATCGTGGTGCCAGCGGCGCGCTCTCCGCGATGGGTGGGTTGCTCGCCGCGCCCATTACCATCGTCATCCTGCTCGGCCTCCTGTTCGAACGTTACGGGCGCCTGCCGGATGTCCATCACGGTCTCGAAGGCCTCGCCGCCGCCGCGGCCGGTCTCATCCTGGCGACCGCGCTGAAAATCGCTGCTCCCTCGCTGCGGGGTCCCACAACCCTCGCGGTCGTCATTCTGGCGTTCACCCTGTTCGCGGTGCTGCATCTCCGCCTGCCCATCGTCATCGCACTTTCGCTGCCGATTTCTCTCGTCCTCGCCGCCCGGCGCATCCGTTAATCCGCTGATGATCCTGCTCGCCATCGTCCTGCTGTTCGCCGAATTATCTCTCCTCGCGATCGGCGGTGTTGCCAGCACTCTACCCGCCATGGCGCGCGCCGTCGTCGCCCGGCACTGGCTCACCGCACCCCAATTCGCCGCATTGTTCGGTGTCGCTCAGGCGAGTCCCGGCCCGAATATGCTGATCTCGACTTTGATCGGCCTGCATGTCGCAGGCTTGCCCGGCGCGCTCCTTGCCACCCTCGCCATGGTCGGTCCCTCCAGCACACTGACGGTGTTGGTCTCCGGCCTATGGCATCGCTTTCGCGAAGCCCGCTGGCGCCGGATCGTTCAGGCGGCGATCACGCCGATCACCGGGGGCATGGTGCTCGCAGCGGCCGCCTTTCTCCTTCGCACCGCCGATCACGACTGGCGGTTGATGATCGTCTCGGGATCGGTCACGATATTGACGCTGCGCACCAGGATCCACCCTTTGCTCCTGCTCGCCGGCGGCGCAGTCATCGGCGTCGCTGGCTTGGCCTGAGCGCAAATGGCCTGAGCAGAATTGGCCTTAGCCAAACCAAGGGTCGATCCGGTCAATCGTCAGCGTACGGATTTTTGGTCCCGCGCAGCGAGAGCCGCAGCGGCGTCCCATCAAGCTTGAACTTCTCACGCAGGCTGTTCATCAGATAGCGCTGATAGGTTTCCGGGGTCATCTCGCAACGGGTTCCGAACATGGCAAAACTCGGCGGCCGTGCCTTGACCTGGGTGATGTAGCGCAATTTCAGGCGCCGCCCCTCGACCAGCGGTGGTGGAAACCGCTCCAGCGCCCCTTCGAACCAGCGGTTCAGCGCTCCGGTCGAAACCCGCTTGTTCCAGATCAGGTCCGCTTCCCGCACTGCGGGCAGCAATCTGCCAACGCCTTCGCCGGTTTCCGCCGACAAAGGGACGGTGACGATCCCCTTGAGCTGCGACAGCGACGATTCGAGCCGATCGTTGATCGCCCGTCTGGTCTTGTCCCGGTCCTCGACCAGATCCCATTTGGTCAACGCGAGCACGATCGCGCGACCCTCCCGTTCCACGAGGCGCGCGATTTGCAAGTCCTGATCGTGAATGCCTTCGAAGGCATCGACCGCAAGCACCACGGTATCGGCGAATTTCATGGCCTCGATGGTCGAGGAGGTCGACAGCTTTTCAAGCCCTTCCTCAACGCGCGCGCGTCGCCGCAATCCTGCCGTATCGAACAACCTGAAGCGTGTGCCGGTCTGATCCGTCAGCTCAGCCGCAATCGCGTCGCGCGTCAGCCCCGGCTCCGGCCCGGTGATCGAGCGTTCCTCACCAAGCAGACGGTTCAGCAGAGTCGATTTGCCGGCATTGGGACGGCCGAGTATCGCGAGATGCAGCGGCCGATCGCCCTCAGGCTCGGTCCCGACCATGTCTTCCGGAAGCGCATCGAGAATCTGATCGATCAGATCGGAGACGCCCTCGTTATGCTCGGCCGAAATCGCGACCGGTTCACCAAGACCGAGCGCGTAGGCTTCCAGCGCCGCCGAACCACCCCCGCGCCCCTCCGATTTGTTGGCAACCACGATCACCGGCTTGTTCGCCCGGCGCAGCCAGGCGGCAAAATGCCGGTCCTCCGGCAGCAGCCCGGCCCGCGAATCGATCACGAACAGCACGAGATCGGCCTGATCCACGGCGGTTCCCGTCGAGGCCCGCATCCGCCCCGGCAAACTGTCCGGCGGGGCTTCCTCCAATCCGGCCGTATCGACCAACTGAACCCGCCGCCCGTAAAGCTCGCCCCAGGCTTCCTTGCGATCCCGCGTTACCCCGGGCTCATCCGCCACCAGCGCAATCCGCTTGCCGGCCAGGCGGTTGAACAAGGTCGATTTGCCGACGTTCGGTCGCCCACAAATCGCGATGCGCGGTGCCCGGGTTGCTGTCGCGATGCCCGATTCGCTCATCGGTAGGCGGTCAGCACCGCATTGCGGGTCAGGGCCAGAAGCGTGCCAGACGCCGCGATCGGTGGATTATCGGCGACCCCGCGCAGTCCCAGCGCCTGATCCGGCCTGGTCAGCAGCACACCGGTTCGCGCATCGGCCACGATCATCCGCTCATCCGAACCGGTCATGATCAACCCTGCGCCCGCCAGCAGCGGACCATGCCAGTAGAGCGGTCCGTAATCCTTTTTCGGGTTCTTGTAGGCGGGAAGATCGGTGAGCCACGAAACATACCCATCGGCGAGATGAACCGCGGCAAGCTGCTGCTTGTCGGTCAACAGGAACAGCCAATCCCCGGCGATTGCCGGCGTTTCAGCACTTCCGACATCCTTGCCCCAGATCCGCCGCCCCGATCGCAGATCGAATGCGACGGTCGAGCCGGCCACGCTGGTCAGCACCGCCAGATTATTGCCGATCACGGGGTTGGCGACGATGCTCGACACATTCAGCGGATTGGCGGAATTATACCCCGCCGCCAAGCTCTGTTCCCACACGGCCGAGCCGGTCTGCGCGTTCACACCCGCAACCATGCCGGTGCCGAACCCTGCAACAACGATACCCTGATCATAAGCCGGCGCGCCTGCCCCGAACATCGAGTTCGAGGACGACCCCGTCGGGAATCGCCAGGTCGAAGCCCCGCTTTTCATATCCCGTGCGACCAGCGTATTGTCGAGCAGAACGAGATAGATCTGCCCGCCACCGATCGTCGGGGCGGACCGTGCCGGCTGGCCGAGTTGCCTGGACCAGCGTGTGGCACCACTCGCGGGGTCGAGCATCCGCAGTTCCGCAAACGCGGTCGCGACGTAAAGCGCCCCCTCCGCATAGGCGAGGCCACCGCCGAACGCGAAGCTGGAATCATGCTTCGGCCTCATCTTCTGCCGCCACAGATGCCGCCCATCGGCGAGCATCAGCGCATCGACGAAGCCGTTGGCGTCCATGGTGAACACCTTGCCCTCGGCGATCACCGGCTGCGCATGCAACGACCGCCGATAGGTGGCACCCGCCCCGATGCTGGTGCTCCAGGCCTGAGTCAGCCGGTCGGGCAGGGCGATCGCGCCAGTATCGTGCCGGGGATTGGCCCCGGCCTGCGGCCAGTTCGCCAGCGGTGCCGAAGCCGGCAGTACGACGGGCGGAGCCTGCTCATCGACCTCCAGCGGTTCGTGCGGCGGCAGGACCGGTATCTTGAGGCCCGGAACCGGCTTCTTGTCACTGCCCTCGAACAGGCTGCATCCTGAGAGCAAGGCAGCCGACATCAGCAGCGCCCCGCGCCGTCCCGTCGTGATAAGCGCGCTTGAGCGTGTCATTGTGGTGTGGGTCATCCGTTCAGTTTCGCCAGCAGCCCTTCGGCCAGATTGCGGACATTGGCAGGAGAGGCCGGGTCGGCGCTGACCCGCTGGAGCAGCGATTGCGCATCGGCGGCCTTGCCGCTCTGCATGTCGAGGACCGCGGCATTGACCTGCGCCAGATCGTGCCACGGGCTGGAATCGGCCATCAGCGGTTTCAACCGGGCCATCACCTGATCATCCGGCACCGTTCCCATCGCATGCTGCGTCCAGATCAGATTGGCGAGCCCTCGCAGCATCGGACCCGCCGTGCTGTCACCGGCACCTAACTGGGTCCACAGCGCCATCGCTGCCTTGGTGTCGCCGCCGCCAGCATACAGAGCCGCAGCGCGAAACCGGGCGAGCGCGGCATAGCCGGGCGGTGCCTTGGCGGCGAACGCAATCAGCGATCGCGCATCTGCAATATCAGTGGTCTTGGTCGCACCTGCACCGGTCTTTGCGATGCGGTCGGTCAAAGTCACGTACTGCGTCGCGGCGCGGATATTCTGTTTGTGATGATACCATTTCAAAGTCTGCCACCCGCCGATCGCGATCAGCACGAGCCCTGCGGCCGCAATGAACACACCGGCATAGCGGACCAGAAACTTGCGGGTGCGCTCGGCGCGCAGGTCTTCGGCAACTTCATCGAAAATATCGGGCACGCGGGTCTCACCTCGGATACGCGCGCAACGCCGGATCGGCGCCAGCGCACAGTTTCAATCGGTTCAGCCTCTCGTTCATAGCCGCGTGTGCCGCCAAGGGCAACGCGACGGGTGAATCGAGCAGGATCGTCGGAAACTAACCGGATTTTTACCTTTCTAGGGCATGGTCCGCTCATGCGAAGTCTCATCGTCCTGATCTGCCTCATCCCGCTCACCGGTTGCGGTCTCGGTACCGGTGCCGACATGGGCATCGCCGCCGGCGCAACGGTGCTGTCCGTCGCCACCATCCACCGCACCATTCCGGACGCGATTATTTCGATGGTCACGGGGCGGGACTGCTCTGTGGTCCGCCTCGATAACGGCAAATCGTACTGCCGCCCGAAACCGCCTTTGCCGCCACCGCTACCCTACTGCACCCAAACCCTCGGTCAGGCGACGTGCTGGGCCGATCCGTCAAAACTGCCCGATCACGCGCCTGAAGTCGCGGAAGGACCGTATAATCTCAGCCCCGCACAGATCGCCAACCACGATCGCGGCTGGCCATGAGGTCAGGCCGGCCACAACCATGCGGCGCCGCGCACGCCGGAGGAGTCGCCATGCCTGTTTCGCAGGATCG
>JAQTXO010000119.1 GCA_028688765.1 Acidiphilium sp.
CCTGATCGACAACGCCGAACGCGCCCAGCAGCCCGAAACCATCCCTCTCGCACTGGTTCAACAATACGGCAGCGATTTTCAATATCCCCTGAACATCTCGAACAACCGCACCACGACGAAATCCTTCACCACCATCGTCGGCTGGCGCTCGATCATCAACCAGTACGTCGTCGCCCGCGCCAAGCTGTTCTACACTCAGGACAATAACGACCGCACCGCCTATTCCAACGCGACCTATGTCGGCGGTTTCGGCGGCTATCCCCTGCCGACCTCGCTCAAAAGCTACGCCAACCCCTCGCCCAACGGTATCCCGGACAACACCTACAACCCAACCGCCCTGTTCGGCAGCAGCTATAACGGCACCCAATTTCAGCGCTATATCGACAATTTCAACAATATCGGCATCACCCCGTCACTGTCCTTCCTCCTGCCGCACAACACCATCACGGTCGGCGGCCTCTACATCCATTCGCAGGATCACAGCGCCGAATACTGGTACGGTACCGGCAACGTCCCCACCACCGACGGCTATAACGACGCGTGGGACGAACACGATCTGCGCAACTACGCCGATATCTACATCCAGGACCACATCCGCCTGCTCAACAACAAATTGAGCATCACACCCGGCCTCAAATACTACACGGTCCTGACCACATCCAACGATATCAGCGGCTATTACTATAATTATGCCGGCACAGTGAAAAACCGCTTCAATTACTCCGAACCCTCGTTCGGCGTCAGCTACGAGGCCCTGAAAAACCTCGACCTCTATGCCCATTACGGCCGCGTCTACAAAGTTCCCAACATCAGCGCCTATTATTCCGTGATCGGCAACGCCCCCACCCCCGGCCTCGAACTGGTGCGCCCGGAATATGTCGACGCGATCGACACCGGCGTGCGCTACGATATCGGCAACATCAAAACCACCCTCGCCTATTTCCGCCGCAGCTTCAGCAACAAATTCGGCTATTACTACAACAATGCCACCGGCCAGACCATCCAGTACAATGTCGGCACCGCGCTCTACCAGGGTGCCACGGCCTCGATCGATGCCGCCCTCACCCCGCAGCTCTCCGCTTACGTCAATTACGACTACACATCGGCGAAATACACCTCGAACTACCTCGCGAACGATGGTGCCAGCGTCTACAATGGCGAACTGGTCGGCGGCGTGCCGCTCTACAACCTCAACTTCGGCGTCCAGTCTAAAAAATCGGGCCTGACCACCAAACTGACCGACAGTCTGGTCGGCCCCTGGCACATGAACACCAATCTCGGCTCCCCCGCCGCCCTGCCCGCCGTCCACCCCTACAACATCGTCGATCTCAACATCGGCAACAGCTGGAAAACCCGTTCGCCCTATGTCCGCAAATGGACCCTCAACGCCTATGTCGATAACCTGTTCGACACCAACTACAACCCCTACGAATACCAGCAGATCGGCGGCGGTCCGAAGGGCAGCCCGAACTACATCGCGGTCGAAACCGGCGCCCCGGTCTTCATCGGCCTCGGCCTCAAGCTCAAGCTGAGTTGATCCCGAACCGCACGGACAATCCCCCGGTCGCGGGCACCGGCATTGCCGGGAGCGCCCGCTTCCGGCAGTCTCGAACTCATCCAAAGGGAGCAGCCCGCGTGCCGGCATCCAGACCCTCGACCGGAATCGTCATCATCGCCCTCACCCTGACCGCGCTGGCCTGCGGCGCCTGGTCAGGCCCGCCCGACGCCCCGGTCACGATCACCAGCGCCAATCAGACCGCCTACACCCACACCCTCCCAGCCGGTCGTCTCGCCGCACCGGTCGGCACCATCGTCGCCACCCCGAATTTCCCGACAGGCGTGGCGATTCTCGGCCATCGCATCGCCGTCCTCGCCAACGGTGCCTCCCGCGCGCAGTCCATCGCCTTCTACGACCGCACCACCCTCACCGCCGAGACCTCGCTGATCGGCCTCGCCAAACCCCTGAAAGCCCCGCTGCCCTCCGGTGCCCAGGTGCTCAAGCACCAGGATTTCTTCCAGGGCCTCGCAACCGGACCGACCGGCACGCTCTACGCGGCGGGCGGCGCCTCGAACAACATCCTCGCGATCGACGCTGCCGGTCCCACCCCGCGCGTCATCCACACCTACCGCCTCACCTGGCAACCCTTCCCGCACAACCAGTACCCCTACGTCTATCAGGGTGCGCACCACGCGGACGTTCACAAACCCGCCGGTCTCGAAGCCGACAAACAATCCCACCCCCGCTATTTCTTCCCCGATGCCGTGGCCGCCACCGCGCATCATGTGTTCACCACCGGCCTGCTCGCCAACAGCCTCGCGCGGATCGATCTCGCCACCGGTGCCACCACCTACCTCAACGTCGGCGCCTACCCCAACGCCATCGCCTTCGCCGATCACGGCAAAATCCTCGCGGTCTCCCTCTGGGGCGACAACGCGGTCGCCCTGGTCGACCCGACCACGATGAAGCTCCTCGCCAAAATCGCGGTCGGCCCCCACCTCACCGCCACCTCGATCGAAGCCGGACTCCACCCGATCGCCCTCGCCGGCCGCCGCTCCACCCCGCATCTCTACGTCGCCCTCGCCAACGGCGATCAAATCGTCGAAATCGACACCACCACCGGCAAAATCCTCCGCCGCATCTCGGTGCTGCCCTACCGCAACGCCGCCTCCGGCTCCTACCCCGACGCCCTGGCCCTCGACGGAACGCGCCTCTACGTCGCCAACGCCGGCAACGACGACATCATGACCATCGATACCCGCACCGGCGCCGAACGCGGCCTCACCCCGACCGGCTGGTATCCCACCGCACTGGCCGTCACCGCGCATCACCTCTACGCCGTCGCCGCCAAGGGCCTCGGCTCCGGCCCGAACCTCCACCATCAATGGGTCGGCGACATGATGCACGGCCTGCTCCAGCAGATCCCCCGCCATACCGCGCCATCGGCCCAAACCGCCTTCACCCGGGCCGCCCTCGCCGACAACCACTTCCTGCCCGAACAGCGCGCCGCCCTCGCCGCCCGCAACGCCCGCGCCACCCGTCGCCTCGACCGCCGCATCCACACCGTCGTCCTGATCCTGCGCGAGAACAAAACCTTCGACGAGGAATTCGGCCGCTATCCCGGCCTCGGCCACTGGGCCGACCCGCAGCTCGACCTTTACGACCGCAAGGAACTGCCCAACCTCTATCACATGGCCGCCACCGGCGCGCTCTTCGTCGATTTCGACGCCGACGGCGAGGTCACCGCCCAGGGCCATCAATGGACCACCGCCGCCAGCGATTCCGATTTCGTGCAGCGCACCTGGGGCCAGTATTATTCCAACCGCGGCCTTCAAGGTAATCCGGGCTGGACCCAACCCCTCTCGACGCCCGGGAAAAACACCGACCCGGACGATCCCTTCGCCGACGATATCGACCTCGCCAAACTCCGCCGCCCCGCCACCAACCCGTGGATTTCCTACCCCAACGGCCGCTTCCTGTTCGACGATCTCTCCCGCCACCATGTCGGCTTCGAGAATTTCGGCGAATTCATCGCCCGCGACCGCGCCGGCACCGTCCGCCCCGCGATCCTCGCCAGCACCGATGCCGGCTGTCCCGGATGGGACCGCATGCTGCTCGACACCGTCCGTGCCCGCGTGGTCGACCGCTGGATCGCCGCCCACCGCACCGCCATGCCCCGCTTCATCTACATCTGGCTGCCCGACGACCACACCGCCGGGCGCAACCCCTGCTACTACACGCCCGATTATTACGTCGCGAACAACGATGAAGCGACCGCACAGATCGTCAGCGCCCTGTCGCACACCACAGCCTGGGCCCACATGGCGGTGTTCGTCACCGAGGACGACGCGCAATCCGGTGCCGATCACATCAACGCCCACCGCACCTTCCTGGTCGCCTACGGCCCGTGGGTGAAGCCCGCCACCATCATGACCAAACCCTATTCCCAGGTCGATCTGATCCGCACCATCGAAGCGGTCACCCACATCCCGCCGCTCTCGCAATGGGACCAGAACGCAAGGGTCATCAGCGGCATCTGGGCGCACCACCCCGACGATGCGCCGTTCACCCCCCTGCCGATGCAAACCGCCCGCGCGGTCAATCCCGGCACCTGCACCCTCGCAACCCGGCTCCGTTTCGATGCCGGCACCAGCGGCAAACTCCTTACCCCGGCCTTCGCCGCCGCCCACGGCAAAGCCGCCGATCTCACCCCCGGCGACCGCTACACCCCGACCTCCCTGCTCAAGGTCGCGGGCGGCGAACAGATGCGCCAGGAATGGATCGCCTCGAAAGGCAAGGCGAGCTATCAACACGTCATGAACGCCCTCACCCGCTACGCCGCCGCCAAAGGTGCTCCGCTCACCGCGTTCCGCGCGAATGACTGACCGCACCGCCGTCTCCGCCACCGGCATCACCTGGACCCGCACCGACACCTGGAATTTCCTCTCCTTCGCCATCGGCATGCTGGCGGAATCCTACGCGTTCGGCGTCGCCTCGGTCGCGACCGGCTGGGTCACCATCCCGAAATCCCTGCTCTCCCTGCTGCTCGCCTGGGCACCGATCTGGCTGATCATCGGCATCGCGATCTCCGGCAAACTGTCCGACCGGCTCGGCCGCAAAAAAATGTTCTACATCACCATGTTGCTCTACGCGGTCGGCGCCCTCGGCCTCGCCTTCAGCCAGGGCTATGTGCTGATCCTGCTGTTCCTCGCGATCATGCTGCTCGCCTCGGGCGGTGAAATGAATACCATCCTGGTCGCCTCCCACGAACTGATGCCGCCGCGCCATCGCGGCAAGGCGACCATGGCGGCGGTCAATTTCGTCTCGATCGGCGGATTGCTGCTCGCCATCGCCGCCTTCTCCTCATCCTACGGTGCGGTCCCGGTCCAGCGTGCCGTGGTCGGCGGCTTCGGCTTCGTCATCGTGATCCTGCTGCTCTACGTGCGGGGCCGCACACCGGAATCGATCCGCTGGCTCTACCGCGTCGATCCTGTCCGCGCCGAGCGCGAAGCCCTGAAATTCTACCCCGATCAGGCCACCGCCCGCCTCGCCGCGATCGAGGCTGACATGCGCGGCCACCAAAGCGCTCCGGTCTCGATCCGCGCGGTGCTGCGCGAGCCCGGCATGGTGCTGAAACTCGTGTGCAGCGCCATGATGTCCTTCGGCAACGCCGCCGGCTACGGCATGATCACCTATGTCGTCGGCCCCTATTTCTTCAAGGCGCTGACCGACCAGATCCTCCTCGCCGCCGGTCTCGCCGCCGTGCTCTCGGGCCTGATCTTCCTCTCGGGCGATCGCCTCAGCCGGCGCAGAACCCTCCTGTTCGGCTACATCGCCTGCACCGGCGTCAGCCTCGTGATCCTCCTCACCCGGCAATGGTGGCACACCGAAGCCATCCGGTTTCTCGCGCTGGTGTTCATCCTCAACATCTTCATCAACATCGCCTACATCACCGAAGACACGTTCAAGGCGGAAATCTGGCCCACCGCAATGCGCGGCACCATGACCGCGCTGGTCCGGTTCATCTCGATCGGCTTCTACGTCGTCACCATCTTCGCGACGCAAACCCTGAGCATCACCGAATACCTCGGCTTCAACCTCGCGGTCTGGGCGATCGGCCTGTGCGGGGCCTTCCTGTGGTCGATCTTCGGCATCGAAACCGGCAGCGGTGCCGATCTCGGGATCGCCTCGGGCGAAGTCAGCCCCCTCCGCCGCCGAGGCTGAATGCGTCCCGCGCCACGCCCCCGCAACGACGGCCCGGCCTCAATCCCCACCCGCCGTGGCGATCCCGATATGTCCCTGCATGCGCTGCCGCTCGGCCTCGCGCACCCCGCGCATCAGAACGCCATAAACGACCGATGCGATCACGATGCCGACGAACCACGAATAGGTATAGATCGTCCTGAACACCGGCGCGACATCGGGAAACGCCGCCGGAAATGCCGCGTTCAGAAACCCCGGCAGATTGGGCAGGATACTCAGCCCCAGCGCGATCACCGCCGCCATGTTCCAGCCGTTCCGATACGAATACCGGCCATCCGCCTGATACATCTGCGCGACATCGAGCTGTCGGTTGCGGATGAACAGGTAATCCACGATCAATATCCCCGCGATCGGCCCGAGCAGCGCCGAATACCCGATCAGCCAGGTAAAGATATATCCGTGGGTCGAGGCCAGAATCTTCCACGGCATCATCACCACCGCGATCCCCGCGGTAATGAACCCGCCGGTCCGGTACGAAATATGGCGCGGGCTGAGCGATGAAAAATCATAGGCCGGTCCCACCAGATTCGCCGCCAGATTGACGCTGATGGTATCGACCAGCAGAAACACCAGCGCGAGCAGCACCGCCCCGCCGGTCATCCGGCTCGCAAGGCTCACCGGGTCCCAGATCGCGCTGCCATAGATCACCACGGTCCCCGACGTCACCAGCACCGAAAACAGCGCGAGCAGCCCCATCGGCACCGGCAGCCCGATCGTCTGGCCGATCAGCTGATCCCGCTGGGTCCGGGCAAACCGGGTGAAATCGGGAATATTGAGCGCCAGCGTCGCCCAGAACCCGACCATGGCGGTCAGCGAGGGCCAGAAACTCGACCAGAACTGCCCGGCCTTCGGACCCCCCGCCGCAAAGGCCGAAGGCTTGTCGAGCAACGGACCGAACCCGCCGACCCGGTGATAGATCCAGCCGAGCAGCACCGCGCAGATCACGATCTTGGCGGGCGCGGTATAGGTCTCCAGCTTGCGGATCGCGTCCATCCCGTGGATCACATACCAAAGCTCCATCGCCCAGAACGCGAGGAAACACACAAGCTGCGCCGCATTGATCCCGATCCCCGGAATGATCGCCCCGCCGATCGGATGGCCGCGCAGCACCCCGATCAGCGTATAGATCATCTCCCCGCCGAACCAGGTCTGAATACCGTACCACCCGCAGGCGACCAGCGCGCGCATCATCGCGGGCAGCCGCGCCCCGGTCGTGCCGAACGAGGCCCGCGCCAGCACCGCATAGGGAATCCCGAACCGCGCCCCGGCATGGCCGATCAGCAACATCGGGATCAGCACGATCAGATTGCCGAGGAACACGGTGAACACCGCCTCGCCCCACGACATCCCCACCCCGATCATGCTCGATGCGAGCGTGTAGGCCGGAATGCACATCACCATCCCGATCCACAGCGCAACGAAATGATACCACCGCCAGGTCCGCTGCGCGGCGGTGGTCGGGGCAAGATCGGCATTGGTCAGCGCGGGATCGGTCATGATGACACCTCGAAAATACCTGAAACACCTGAAGCCACGGCACGAACCGCGCCGATTATCGCGCGCCCGCCCATCTCAGCCCGGCTTGCGCGCGGCCAGCCGCTCGTCGGTCGCGAGCACCGCGCGCAGCAGCACATCGGCCCCGGCGGCGATATCGCCGGGCTCGGATTTTTC
>JAQTXO010000120.1 GCA_028688765.1 Acidiphilium sp.
CCCCCACCCTGATCCGCGCCCTGCTGCGCCCAGGCGACCGCGTCGCCCTCTGCGAACTCCACAAGGAGTACGCCGCCGCCCTCCGCCGCCGCTTTCACGGCGATCCGCAAATCCAGATCCACCAGCGCGACGGCTACGAAGCCCTCACCGCCCTGCTCCCCCCGCCCGAACGGCGCGGGCTGATCCTGATCGACCCGCCCTTCGAACGCACCGATGAATTCGCCGCCATCACCGCCGCACTCCGCGCGGCGTGGCGCAAATTCCGCACCGGCGTGTTCGCCATCTGGTACCCGGTCAAGCACCGCGCCCCGGTCCGCGACCTGTTCGATGCCATCGTCACCGCCGCGATCCCGGATGTCATCACCTGCGAAGTCATGTTCCGCCCGCCACTCGACCCCGCCCGGCTGAACGGCTGCGGCGTCCTGATCGTCAATGCGCCCTACGGCTTCACCACCGCAGCACCCCCGATCCTGAACGCCCTGCGCGACCGCCTCGCCGAACCTGAAGGCACCGCCGGCATCTCGGTCCTCGCCGCCGAAACTCCGAAATGACCCCCCCAACCCTCGCCGTCATCGGCACCGGCGCCTGGGGCACCGCCCTTGCAATCACCTACGCCCGCGCCGGGCATCACGTCACCCTCGTCGCCCGCACCGCCGCACAGGCCGACCATCTCGCCCGAACCCGCGACAACCCGCATCTCCCCGGCATCGCCCTGCCGCCCGCCCTGCGCGTGACCGCCGAAATCCCGCCCGCGCCGATCCTCCTGCTCTGCCCGCCCTTCCAGCACCTCGGCACGACCCTCGCCCGCATCCCGCCCGGCAACGCCACCCTCGTGCTCTGCTGCAAGGGCGTCGATCGCGCCACGCTCCGCTTCGGCCCGGAAATCGCCGCCGCCGCCCATCCCGCCGCCCATGCCGCCGCTCAAATCGCCCTGCTCACCGGCCCCAATTTCGCCCATGAAATCGCAGCCGGCCACCCCGCCGCCGGCGTGCTGGCGATGGCAGACCCCCACGCCCGCCACGCCTTGATCGCCCAGCTCGCCACTCCGCGCTTCCGCCTCTACGGCAGCCCCGACCTGATCGGCGCCGCCCTCGGCGGGGCGGCCAAAAACGTCATCGCCATCGCCGCCGGTGCCGTGATCGGCGCGGGTCTCGGCGAAAACGCCCGCGCCGCCCTGGTCACCCGTGGCCTCGCCGAAATCGCCCGCCTCGCCGTCGCCCTCGGCGGATCGGCCGAAACCATCGCCGGCCTCGCCGGATTAGGCGACCTGATCCTCACCGCCACCGGCCAAAGCAGCCGCAATTTCCGCGCCGGCCTCGCCCTCGGCCACGGCCAACGCCCCGACCCCGCCACCGGCATCATCGAAGGCCTCGACACCGCCCCGGCCCTGCTCGCCCGCGCCCACACCGCCGGATGCGACATGCCGGTCACCGCCACCGTCGTCGAACTGCTGGCCGGGACCATCGGCCTGAACGACGCGATCGAACGATTGATGCGGCGGGGGCTGCGGGATGAGGGTCAGTGAAGCAGCAACGAAGTCTTTCTTTTTTCGCCTGACCGGGAGGAATTTCCACCCGGCGGCGCTGACCTGACCTTTACCGACGCGGCTACCAGCCGTGGCGGCGCCTGGTCGAAAAACTATATAATAGTTCTTGCATGTTTTCGTGAAAACACGTAACCGTGAGTGCAACGTCCATATTAAAAGACCGTAAACTTGCGGTCATATTCTCAGGGAGAAACCACGATCATGCAGCCTAACCACGCCAAATCCGGTATCAAGATCAATCTCGCCACCACCATTTCGGCGGTGCTGGCGCTTACGCTGTCGGGCCTGTGTGCCGCGGAAGCTGCCGGACCGGTGGCCCCTCCGCTGGTGACCCCCACATGGGTCGCCGCCCATTTGCATACCCCGGGTATGGTGATCGTCGAGGTCTATGATTTCGACAAACAAAAGCCCGCCTACGCGAAAGAGCACATCCCCGGCGCGGTCTTCACCGGCTTCCTGAGTGACCATTGGCGTATTCCGATGAACGGCCTGCCCTTTGTGTTGCCCCCCGAGGCGACGATAGCCAAGGTTATCGAAGGCGTCGGTATCAGTAACGACAGCCGTGTCATTCTGGTGCCCGGCGGCGCGGTCAAAGGCGATTTCCCGGCCACGACCCGGATCTACTGGACGCTGCGAATGGAAGGGATGAACAACGTCTCGATCATGAACGGCGGCGACCATGCCTGGCTCGCGAACCCCAAGGATGTGGTTGCCACCGGCGATCTCACCCCCGCCGTCGGCAAGTTCACGCCGCATTACGATGCTGCCCTCCTCGCAACCCGCAGCATGGTTCAGGCCGACCTGAATACCCACAAGTTCCAGCTCGTCGATGCGCGACCGGCAAAACAGTATGACGGCAAGGTGAAGCCCGGCGTGGACAAGAAAGCCGGAACAATCCCGGGCGCGCTCAATCTGCCGTTCTCCGTGGTGCTGACTGCCGATCATGAAGGGATCATGGACCGGGCCGGCGTCGAGGGCGCCATGAAAAAGGCGGGTATCGCAACCGGCAAGCCGACCTATACGTTCTGCAATACAGGTCATCTCGCCTCGCTCGATTGGTTTGCGCTGCGCGAGATCGCCCATGTGCCGGATGTGAAACTCTATAGTGGATCGATGTCGGAATGGACCCGCGATGCGTCCTTGCCGGTCGTCGATGGCAAATCCGCATTTTGAACCATCATCCTCCCGTCACTTTCACCGCGATGGAAACAGCATGAGCCAGGCAGACCCCAGACCACACCCAAGACCACGATGGAACCCCTATCTATCGGGTATAGCCCTCGGTGTTGTCCTGTTCGCAACATTCTTCGTGTCAGGGCACGGCCTCGGCGTGACCGGGGCAACGACATCGATGACGGCTGTCACCGTTGCGGCGGTGGCCCCGCATGCCATCGGGCCGCAGGATTATCTGGCTGCCTATGCCCGTGCGGGGTTGAACTCCTGGATCGTCTGGGAGGTCCTCGGCGTCGTCATCGGCGCGCTTGCGGGCAGCCTGATCGGCCGGCGGTTCAATGCGCAGATCGATGGTCCACCGCGGCTCCGGTCGTTCGGTCGGCTTGGTCTGGCCATCCTCGGGGGGGCAGTGTCGGGCTTCGGCGCCCGAATGGCGATGGGGTGCACCAGCGGTATGGGCCTCTCGGGCTCCGCACCTCTCGCCGTTGCCGGGTTTCTGTTCCTGATCGGATTTTTCGCCGCAGGTGTCGCGTTCGGCACCGTGTTCAAACCTCTCTGGCAACGAAAGTCATTCTCATGATGATCCCCTGGTCCGGGCTGGTCCTCGGTGTTTTGTTCGGCCTGATTCTTGAAGGCGCAGGTTTCGGAGATCCCGGCTGCCTGACCGCGCAACTGCGGTTCAGCAACTGGGCGGTGTTCAAGGTCATGTTCACCGCCATCGTGGTCAGCAGCATTCTGCTGTATGCGTCACGGGCATTCGGGTTGATCCATCTGTCGGATATCTTTGTTCCCTCGGTGTATTTCTGGGGAACGCTGCTTGGCGGGGTCGGGGTCGGCATCGGCATGGCGGTCGGCGGTTATTGTCCGGGGACCTCGGCCGTGGCGATGGCCTCCGGACGGCTCGATGGTCTGCTGTTCCTGGTCGGCATCGGCGGCGGTACGCTCGCGTTCAATCAGGTCTATCCTTCAATCAAGCCCTGGATTTATGCTCAGACCGGCCCCGCATCAATCACCGTGCCCCAGTTGCTGCACGTGTCTCCCTGGGGCGTTCTTGGCGCTCTCATGGCTATATTGGTCACGATCAGCTGGCTGGTCGATCGAACCAGATCAACCTCAATCCCCGCCACCGTCGCCCCGTTCGCGCCGGCAGGCACGTCTCAACCGAAACACTAGGATCACACGCGATGGCGAATAGCCGAACGAAATCATCCCGCCGTACAGTTTCACTGCTCGCAGTCGCGATCGGCTTGACACCGGCCTTGCCGGCTGCCGTCGGGACCTTCAACCCGATCGGGATCAGCGATGCCGCAACGCCGCAAAATCCCTGCGCCCCGTCAGCATCGACCGCCAAGGCTCAGTCACAGACTCCAGCCAAAGCCATGAAAAAAACAAAAAAGAAGCCGGCAAATCCCTGCGCCCCCTGACGTCCCCGCCCCTGACGTCCCCGTCCCGGGTGATCCGCGCCCGCGAAGCCGTGACCGGGCAAATCATCACCTGGGCTTCATTGGGACAAAGCGCCCCGGCCCGCGTGCTCGCGGGCACGGAGCGCTTCACCGAGTGGACCCGCTACCCGCAACCCGACGCGGTCGATCCGGACAGTTTGTGGCGCTTCTATTACCACGCGCATCCCCGGTCGGAGCGCCTGCACAACGAGCACGGGCATTTTCACATCTTCGTCCCTGCGTCGGCCAACGTCCGGTCCGAGCCTCCTCCCGCGCATTCCCATCTCATCGCCGTCTCCGTCGATTCCAAAGGGCTGCCATTACGCCTGTTTACCACCAACCGCTGGGTGACGGACGAGGTCTGGCAACCCGCCGATGCGATGATCCGGCATCTGAAGTCGCCTTCACTGCATCATGCCGAGCCGCGCGATGTTGCGGAATGGCTCAATCATCTGATTGTCATGTTCGGATCAACCATAGAAGCGCTCCTGAAGGCCCGCGATGAGCGCCTCAGTACCGGCGGCATCCTTCGGCATAAATCTCTTGAGGACCGCCGCCTGCGAATACCGAGTCAGCGAAGGATCAGAATCGAGTAACAACAACTCGAAGGGACCGGAATCTCCATGGTGGCTGTCACGCGGCCATGTGGCTGCAGGCAATGCGACCGTTCAGGGCGTGGACCCATTGCAGCCGGATCGTCTCTGATCGAGCCTCCGAGCCGCCCGCGACCCCGATCAGGAAAGTTTTTCGCTTCTCTTTACAAAAAAGCAGCCCGTCCCTGACCTGACCTAAACCCCGAACGCCTCCGCAATCCCGCCCACCCGGTCGGTCACGATATCCCATGCCTCCGCCGGTTTCGCCCGGTCGCCAGTCCCCGGCCCGTGTTCGGCGGGGCGGCTGATGAAGGCGGTGGCGAGGCCGAAGCTCGCGGCGGCGGCCAGATCGTCGTTATGGGCGGCGGCGAGCATCACCTGATCGGGCGCGAGGCCGAGCAGATCGCACGCTCCGAGATAAACCTCCGCGTCCGGCTTGTAATGACGGAACAGATCCGCGCCGAACGTGACATCCCAGGGAAACAGGTTGCGTTTGGCAAGCGAGACCTGCAGCGCCAGATGACCGTTGGAAAGCGGCCCGATGATCGCGACGGTTTTGAGACGGCCCAGCCCCTCCGCCACGTCGGGCCACGGCGCGAGCCGGTGCCAGAGCCGCACCAGATGTTCGCAATCGGCATCGTCGAGCGGCCCGATTTCATGGCGGCGGGCGATGTTCATCAGGGCATCGCGATGCAGATCGTCCAATATGGTCCACGGCACCAGCCCGCGCCGCACCCGGTCCATCGAGGGCCGATAGGCACGCCGCCAGCTATCCGCAATCTCGGCCCAGTCGGCGGAAATCCCGCGCGCCGCCCCGAACGCCGAAAGCCCCGCGATCACGCTGCCACGCCAATCCACCAGCGTGCCGAACACCACGAACAGCACCGCCTTCGGTGCGTCCCGCCTCCGTGCCACGCCTAGCCCCCGTAGAGCAGCAGCACCACGACGAGCACGACCGCCACCGCCTGCAACCCGACGCGCCAGCGCATCAGCCGGTTCTGCCGTCGCGGATCGGCACCGGTCGACATGCCGACCGCACCGGTCAGCAGCACGGCGACCACGGCGATCATGTCAAGCCCGAGAAGAACGATCAGAAAATCACGCATTGGCGAGATATAGTCACAAAACGTATCGACGGGTAGAGGGTCGCGCGGTTGACATCACGCCGCCGCGCGCTTTCAGAGAAGCCCATGCGCCTGATCCGCTCCCTCGCGATCGCCCTGATCGTCTGCCTCGCCGGCATCACCCCAAGCCACGCTGCGGAAAACCCCCTGGCCGCCCTCATGGCCAAACCCGCCGCGACCACCAAACCCGCCCCAACCACGCTCGACACCGCCCAGATCAACGCGGCGATCGCGACACTCAACAACCCCACCCAGCGCAACGCCCTGATCGCAACCCTCCAGGCCATGAAGGCCCCCGCCGCCACCCCGGCAAAACCCGGCACCCCAACCACCACCCCCACCGCCGCCCCCGCCCCCACCCCCGCCATGGGCATCGGCTTCGTCCAGATCGCCGAGATGAAAACCCGCCTCGTCCTCGGCGAAATCACCACCGCCCTGCGCGAAGCGACCGATATCCGCCTGATCTGGCACTGGCTGGTCTTCGTCGCGACCGACGCATGGCTCCGTCAAACGGTCATCCACGCCGCAATCCGCCTCGCCGCCGTCCTCGCCACCGCCCTGATCGCCGAAGCCGCCGCGATCTTCCTGCTCCGCCACCCGCGCGCCGCCATCATCGCCCGCGCCGCGCGCTGGCGCGATTCCCTCATCGCCCTTGATGCCGAAGACCCCGAGAGCGAAGCCGCCGGCCTCGCCGCCGCCGAAGCCGGCGAGACCGAACCCCGCCCGCGCCGCCGCTCCCTCCGCCGCTGGTTCCGCCGCCTGCCCTACGCGATCGGCCATTTCCTGCTCGCCCTCGTCCCGATCGTGATCTTCGCCGCCGTCGGCTTCATCTGGCTCTCCGGCAGCATCGCGAACGAGCGCGTCGCCCGCCTCGTCATCATCGCGGTCCTCAACGCCTACCTCGCCTGCCGCGTCACCCTCGAAATCGCCCGCTTCCTGCTCGCCCCCCGCCACCGCGAAATCCGCCTGATCCGCACGACCGACCGCCGCGCCACCTGGCTGGTCACCTGGCTGCGCCGGATCATCGCAGTGATCGCCTTCGGCTACGCCGCCATCGCCACCGGCACCCTGTTCGGCCTCTACCACGCGGCAAGCCAGGTCCTCGTCAAGCTGGTCTCGCTGATCGTCCACGTCATGCTCGCGATCATGGTCCTCCAGGCCCGCCGCCCGGTCGCCGCCATCATCCGGGGCGACCGCCCGGGCCGCCCGCCGCGCACCGGCCTCATCGCCGCCCTGCGCGCCGGCCTCGCCCGCTCCTGGCATGTCCTCGCTCTGTTCTACATCGTCGCCCTCTGGATCGCCTGGGCGATCGGCGTCCCCCACGCCTTCGTCATCATGCTGAAAATCGTCCTGATCTTCGCCGTGATCATCTCGATCGCCCGCAGCATGACCAACTGGATCGACCACGGCCTCGAATCCGCCTTCGACCCCGAAGCCGCCTGGCACGATCAATACCCCGTCCTCCACGCCCGCGGCCGCATGTACCTGCCGATCCTCAAGCTCGCGATCAGCGCG
>JAQTXO010000121.1 GCA_028688765.1 Acidiphilium sp.
CGCCGCGGATCGTGATCATGACCTCATCCGTATGCCATTTATCGGACGTTTGTGGCCGGTCATGCCGGATCTGGGCCCCCATCTGCAGCCCGAAACGGTTCACCCAGGCCCGGATAGTCTCGTGGCTGATCAGCACGCCTCTCGCCGCCAGAAGATCCTCCAAGCGCGCAGGCTCATCGCAAAGCGGTAGTAGGCCGTCTTAAGCATGGAGAGTTGCTCCAGCGTGGTTTCGGGGCACGGATGTTCATCAATGCTGACCAGCGTGGTCACCCCTTTTTTGCCAGGAACCTCAATCGGTGCAATCTCACGGGCGAAAAATCCCGCCACCTGGGCCGCCTGCGTGCGTTGCTGTGAACGCCAGGCAAAGACGTCCTGATCCGCGCGCGAAATATTGAAACCCTGGGCGACATTTTCGGCGGTCTCGGGCGAGCAACGGGTTGATGAAGCGCCAGCCGATCGTCGTGTCATAAATTTCCGCCACTCGCGAGAAGGCTTCCCTGGCCTTGATCTGGACGAAGGGCGCTCGCGTCATGCTCTCCACCCCGCCGGCGATGACCAGCTCCGCATCGCCCGCCCGGATGGCGCGGGCCGCCATCCCAACCGCATCCAACCCCGAGCCGCACAGGCGGTTGATGGTATCTCCTAAGCAAAGCTGCCCGATGCACTTATCTGTTGACAACGCCGGACCTTGTATTAGATTAACCGAACGTTCGGTTAATTCAAGAGCCGCGTCAAGAGCGGTCGATCAAGTAGTACCGCAATGGAGGAAGATATGGGCTTACCCCTTACCATGGCGTGCTAGGGTAGCAGTTGCTCTTGGCGCGATGCCGCGCAAGGCTGGCTTGCCTACGTCCGGCGAAATTAATCGGCCCGTATGTGGAGAAATGACCGCATGACCGGTACCCGCCAACCGCTGGACCCGCAAGCCACCGCCGAGCTTGCCGCCAAAACACTTTGGGCAACCGACCGCGCTGCGCAGGGGCTGGGTATCGAGATTCTCAGCGTTGGGCCGGGCACCGCGACCCTCGCTATGACCGTGGGCGAGGACATGGTGAACGGCCACGACACCGCGCATGGCGGCTTCATTTTCGCCCTAGCCGACACCGCCTTTGCCTATGCCTGCAACTCTCACGGCAACGTTACCGTCGCGGCGCAGTGCGCCATCACCTTTATCCGCCCCGGCAAGCGCGGCGGTCGACTCATCGCTGAGGCGCAGGAAATCTCGCATGCCGGGCGTTCGGGTATTTACGACGTACGCATCAGCGCCGCCGGTCAAGTGATCGCCGAGTTCCGGGGGCATTCGCGCACCATTGGCGGCTCATTCTTACCCACAGACCACCCGCCCGAAACTGGGCGCGGTGGGGCATAATCAAACCCATGGAGGGGACAATGGCTACGGCTTTCGCAGAGCGGGATTCTGACCGGACCATCATCAACAATCTTGACGCCGCCGAGCGCGCCTCGCGCGACGAGATCCTCGCGCTGCAAAAGCGGCGCCTAGCCTGGACACTGCGCCACGCCTACGACAACGTCCCGCATTACCGCCAGGCCTTCGATGCCACCGGCATAAAGCCGGGTGACTTCAAGGAACTTTCCGATCTCCGGCATTTTCCCTTCACCGTAAAAACCGATTTGCGCGACAACTACCCGTTCGGATTATTCGCCGTCCCGCGCGAGAAGATTGCCCGCCTGCACGGCTCCTCGGGCACCACCGGCAAGCCGGTCGTGGTGGGCTATACGCTGAACGACATCGACATGTGGGCCGACATCGTGGCCCGCTCGCTGCGCGCGGCAGGGGTCCGGCAGGGGATGATGGTGCATAACGCCTATGGCTACGGCCTGTTCACCGGCGGGCTTGGCGCGCATTACGGGGCCGAGCGCCTGGGCTGTACCGTGGTGCCCGTCTCCGGCGGCATGACCGAGCGGCAGGTGCAGCTCATCCAGGATTTTCGTCCGGATGCGATTATGGTGACGCCAAGCTATATGCTGGCGCTGTTGGACGGGTTTATCAAAGCCGGAATTGACCCGCGTGAAACATCGCTGCGCTTTGGTATCTTCGGTGCCGAACCCTGGTCCAACGCCATGCGCGTGGATATCGAAAAAACCTTTGGCCTGGATGCCACCGATATTTACGGGCTCTCAGAAGTCATCGGCCCCGGCGTGGCGCAGGAATGCGTCGAGACCAAAGACGGGCTACACATCTGGGAGGATCATTTTTACCCGGAGGTGATCGACCCGGATACCGGCGAAGTGCTGCCCGATGGCGAAAAGGGGGAACTGGTGTTCACCTCGCTCACCAAGGAAGCCTTCCCGATCATCCGCTACCGCACCCGCGACTTAACCCGCGTGCTGGCCGGCACCGCCCGGCCGGGCATGCGGCGGATGGAAAAAGTCACCGGTCGCTCGGATGATATGATCATCCTGCGTGGGGTCAATATCTTTCCAACCCAGGTGGAGGAACTGCTGCTCGCAACCCCCTGGAGCTCCGCCCATTACCAGCTTGAGCTGACGCGCCGCGGGCAGATGGATGAGCTGACCGTCCATGCCGAAATTCGCGGCGATGCCTTCGACGCGCTGGATGTGGACCGGGCGGCGCAGGAGCTGATCCGGCGCATCAAGGCCAATCTCGGCGTCAGCACCCATGCGGTGCTGCACGAGCCGGGCGGGGTCGAACGCTCGCTCACCGGCAAGGCAAAACGGGTAGTGGACCGCCGCCCGGCGGAACGCTGAGCCGCGTGCTCAGACGGGTTGCAGCACTTGCGCGCCGCCGGCTACAATCAGCTTGCAGGCCATGCGGGCGAAGTCCGCGCGGGAAAAGCCACGGCCTTCACGATACCAGAGATAGTGCCAGTTGATCATGCCGAACCATGCCATGGTCAACGGCTTGAGGGCTGGCGTTTTCACAAGCTCGGGCAAAGCCACGGCGATTGCTGAGGCAACAGGCGCCACCAATTGGCGCTCCAGCTCGCGTAATATGGCCTGGCTTTCCTCGGGCAGGAGTTTGAGATTGGCGATCTGCACCTGATGCTCGGCATGGGCGTCGCGATATGAATCGAGCAGCGCCTCGCCAATGGCCAGCAACTGCGCCTCACCCGGCGGGGTTTGTGCCACAACCTGCGTCACGCATTCCACCAGCGCCGTAAGATGCGCGTGCAGGATACCAAACAGCACGGCCTCTTTGTCCGGATAATAATGATAGAGCAGTGCCTTCGAGACGCCACAGGCTTTGGCAATCATGCTGATCGAAGTGCCGGTATAGCCGTGCTCAGCAAAAAGCTGGGCGGCCTGATGCAGGATTACGTCCCGTTTCTCGAAATAATCTTGGGCTTGGGTCCGGGCCATTCGCCAGGGAATCCTCTATGCTGATGCGTCGGCGGTCACCAAGCGGCCGCCCGGCAATGATTGACCGGACGGCCGCGAAGCCTCGCAAATCCTCCCTGTGCGGCTTCAGCCTGGCAACCCGCCCAAAAACATATCCGTGGCCATGTCGGCGATGACATCGCCTTTCACCGCGCCCTCCGGGTTGAACCAGATATGCGTCCAGTTCAGCATGCCAAAAAACATCATAACAATCGGACGGCGCAGCTCGGGGCGCTCCGTCAAGCCGGGGCGCAATGCCACCACCAGCCAGTCCACCACATCCAAGAGTTCGCGCTGTCGTGCCACAATCACGGCGCGGCGCTCCGGCGGCAGGTTGTTCATCTCGTTGAGCAAAATCTTCTGGCTCACCTGCGCGCCGTTGTAGAGCCGCATTAATTCATGCGCCAACAGCCGAATCTTCGCCTCCGCTGGCCCACCGCCCGCCTCTACGCCCTGCGCGGCCCCCACAAGCATCTGCACATGCGTATCCATCACGTCGAAGAGAATATCTTCTTTCGAGGGGTAGTAATGGTAGATCAGCGACTTCGAAGTGTCGCAGGCTTGGGCGACCGCAGCGATTGAAGCGCCTAAAAACCCTTTCTCGGCGTAAAGCGCTGCGGCGGTGTCGCGGATCGTCTCCCGCCGCTTGTAGTAATCCGCCGATTGTGTTCTCGCCATTCAAGCCTCTTTTCCCGAGGAAAATCCTCCGCTCTTCTTAACCATAGCACGCAGGATTGGCCACTCGGCTGGGCCTCAGACCTCCGTGGCCACCAGCATGGTGAACAGACCGCAAGCAAAGCCCATCGCATCGCGCCCGGCGGCGCGGTTCTCGGGCGAGGCCATCGCCACGTCAAACGCTGCCTGATTGGCAAAATGCAGTTCCGCAATCAGAAAATACAGAGGTTCCCCGCCGATCGGGTCTTGATCCTCCCGGTTGAGCACGGTGTTTTGAAGGCCAGGAATTTGCGCCATCAGCGGCAGATGCACCGCCCGGTAATGCGCCCAGAACGCCGCCCCAGCCCCCGGGCCGCGGTAAAAACCATAAGCTTTACAACGGCCATAGCGTCTTCCCTAAAGCGCGTTCATGGTGAGCAACTCGTAACTCGCCACCGTGTCGCCATCCTGGTTGGAGACGAGCGCGTCCCACGTTACCTCGCCATACTCGGCATTGCGCTGGTTCTTGGCCTTGGCGGTCAACCGCACCTTAATCGCATCGCCGGGTGAGACAGGCTTAAGGAAGCGCAGATTTTCCAGCCCGTAATTGGCCAGCACCGGCCCCGGCGCCGGGTCCACAAACAACCCTGCGGCAAAGGAGAGGATAAGATAACCATGCGCCACCCGGCCAGGGAAGAACGGATTTGCCGCCGCCGCTTCCTCGTCCATATGCGCGTAGAACGTATCGCCGGTGAAATGGGCAAAATGCTCGATATCGTCGAGCGTAATGACGCGCAACGGGCTGGTAAAGGTTTTACCTTGGCGCAGCTCATTAAAGCTCTGGCGGAAGGGATGAATTTCATTCTCCACCTCCGGCGCACCGGCGATCCAGCGGCGGGTCACAGCGCTCAACATCCGCGGCGAGCCCTGCAAGGCGGTGCGCTGCATGTAGTGTTTCACGCCGCGAATGCCGCCCATTTCCTCGCCGCCGCCCGCCCGACCCGGCCCGCCATGCACCAATGCAGGCAAGGGCGACCCATGGCCGGTGGACTCCCGTGCACAGTCACGGTCGCTGATCAGCACGCGGCCGTGGAAGGACGCCGCCCCCTCAACCACCGCAACCGCCACCTCAGGATCGTAAGTGAACAGCGACATGACCAGCGAGCCGGCGCCGCGATTACATAGGGCAATGGCATCAACGAGGTCCGTATAAGGCATCAACGTCGAGACCGGACCGAAGGCTTCCATCTCATGCACGTTCGGCGCCGCCCACGGGGTGTCGCAACGCAGCAGGACCGGGGTAATGAACGCGCCGTTCGGGTCGGTGCCGGAGGGCGGGGTGTTGGGATCACCAAAAACAATCGTGGCGTCCTGAGCGAGTTTGCTGATGGTCTCGCGCACATCGCGCAGTTGCGACGCACTGATGAGCGCGCCCATGGTGACACCTTCCTGCGCCGGGTTGCCGACTACAACTTTCTCCAGCCGCGCGCGCAGAGCCGCCTCGACGGCGTCCATCTTCGCGACGGGGACAAAGGCACGGCGAATGGCAGTGCATTTCTGCCCGGCCTTCACCGTCATTTCGCGCACGATCTCTTTCACGAACAAGTCAAACTCCGCCGTCTCCGGCGTCGCATCCGGGCCCAGCACGGTGGCGTTCAGGCTGTCGCGCTCGGCGACGAAACGCACGCTCTCGCGCGCCATCACCGGATGGTTTTGCAGCTTTTGCGCCGTCGCCGCCGAACCGGTGAAGGAGACGACATCCTGCCCGCTGAGATGATCAAGCAGATTCCCAGTGGACCCCGCGATAAGCTGCAACGCGCCCTCGGGCAGCAAGCCGCTCTCAATCATGATCCGCACGCAATGCTCGGTGACATAGGCCGAGGCCGTGGCGGGCTTCACAACCGCCGGCACACCAGCCAGCAGCGTCGGCCCCAGTTTCTCCAGCATGCCCCAGGCGGGGAAGTTGAAAGCGTTGATATGCACCGCCACGCCCTGCAACGAGGTGTAGAGATGCTGGCCAACAAAACTGCCGTTCTTGGACAAAGCTTCAACCCCGCCATCAACCAGCACGCGGTCATTGGGTAGTTCCCGGCGGCCTTTGGAGGCATAGGTGAACAGCGTCGCGGCGCCGCCCTCGATGTCGATCCAGCTATCGGTGCGCGTCGCGCCGGTGTGGGCGGAAAGCGCGTAAAGTTCCTCCTTACGGGCGACGATCGCATCGGCAAGGCCGCGCAGAATTTTGGCGCGTTCATGGAAGGTGAGCGCCCTCAACGCCGGGCCGCCCGTCTGGCGAGCGTAGGCGGCGGCGGCGGCAAAATCGATACCCGCTGAGCTGATCCGCGCCACATCCGCGCCGTCCAGCGCCGAGGGGATCACCGTTAAACCGGTGGAGGAAGTGTACCAGCCGCCAAGCACGTAACTCTGCAGAATAGGGGAAGTCATGTTCATGCTCCGGTTTTTAGCGCCCCTGAAAATTGGGCTTGCGCTTAGCGATGAAGGCTGCAACGCCTTCATGATAATCCTCGGTGCGGTCGAGCCTGTGCATGGCGTCGCGCTGCAGGTCCAGTTCCTCATCCAGACTGTGCAGCCAGCTTGCCCGGATCAACTGCTTGGTCGCAGCCAGCCCCACCGTCGGTGCTTGCGCAAACTGCGTCAACAGCACCTCCGCCGTGGCGGCCAGCGCGTCATCCTCCACCGCTTCCCAGATCAGCCCCCACGCCGCCGCCTGCTCCGCTGAGACCGGATTACCGGTGAGCGCCATGCCCTGCGCGCGCGTCTGACCCACGAGACGCGGCAGCACCCAGGTGCCGCCGGAATCCGGGATCAGCCCGATCTCGGCGAAGGACTGAATATACCTGGCTCTTTTGTTTGCAATCACAATGTCTGCCGCCAAAGCAATGCTGGCCCCCGCCCCCGCCGCCATGCCACCCCATTAACCGCGCAAACCACCGGGAGCGGCAGTGCCACCAGCCGACGGATCAACGGATTATAAAAGCGCTCCACCGAATCGCCCAGATCCACCGCCTGCCCTGGCACAACGGCGCGGTCGAATAGATCCTGCCCTGCGCAAAAACCGCGCCCGGCGCCGGTGATCAGCAGCGCGTGCACCTCCGGCGCCGCCTCCAGCATATTCAGCGCTTCGGCCACTTCCCGATGCATCTGTACGGTAAAACTGTTCGGCCGTTTCGGACGGTTCAGCGTCAGCCTAGCGATGCCGTCATTGGTCGAAAAGAAGATGGTTGCAAAGACCACAATGACTATCTTCCTAAGCGGGGCGATTTCAGGGCTCTCTTCCGACACCTTAATCATATCCGGTCGGTCGGTCAATTATTCTGGT
>JAQTXO010000122.1 GCA_028688765.1 Acidiphilium sp.
GAGCAGGACGGGATGGCCCATACGGGCCAGTTTGAGGATCGCCATGATGCTCATGTGGCGCATTGCCCGCGTTTCGCAAACAAGCTTTGGGCGTTTCGCAAACAAGCTTTGGGCGTTTCGCAAACAAGCTTTGGGCGTTTCGCAAACAAGTCTGGTGCGTCTCGCAAATAAGTCTGGGCCGGATGCGTCGATTTCCGGGCGAAAGCGGTTGGCAAAATGGGATTTTTTGCTATACCTCGCGTCAGAAGCCGATTCCAACCCGGCTTGCGAGGCGGCTGCGTCCCTTCAGGCGCGGCTTTTTTCTGTTTTCGATCAACGATCTATCCATCAATTCTGCGTTTCAAGCAACGGAGTGTCAGGCCAAGTGCAAGTTCTCGTTCGTGACAACAATGTCGACCAGGCGCTGAAGGCGCTTAAAAAGAAGCTTCAGCGTGAAGGCGTGTTCCGCGAAATGAAGTTGCGCCGTCATTACGAAAAGCCGTCCGAGCGTCGCGCCCGCGAAGCCGCCGAGGCCGTCCGCCGGGCGCGCAAGATGGAGCGCAAGCGGATCGAACGCGAAGGCTTCTGACGCCGTCGCAGCGATGGGTCTGACGAAGCGCGGTCGCAGGGCCGCGCTTTTTGTCGTGCCCGGCTGTGGTGCCCGGCTATGCTGTCCGTGACGGAGCGGTTTCAGCGCCGGTCGAGCGAGACCCGTCCGGGGCCGGTCGAGGCGAGGATGAGAAGCCCGCCGCAGATCGACAGATCGAGCAGAAACTGGATTTCGGCGGCGGATTTCGTCGCCCCCTGCATCAGCCAGAAACGATGCGTTAACCAGTTCGCGCCTATGGTGAAGGCAATGAGCACCAACGCACCGAGTCGCGCGCGAAACCCGAGCGCCACCATCGCGCCGCCGAGCAGTTCGCAGCCGATCGCGATGATGCCGCCCAGGGTCGGGTACGGGGCGTGCAGGCGGGTCAGCAGATGGACGATGCCGGGCCATCCGCTCAGCTTGCTCCATCCCGCCTGGAGGAACACCAGCGCAAGGGCGATGCGGCCCAGCGCAATGCCGATATCCGTGGCGCCTGCCCTGCCGGTTTTCATTCCTGCCGCTCCTCCTGTATGATCGGGGCGCATAAGCCGCATCTGGGGCGGCGTTTGTCAAACGGATGTCTGATCATGAGCGATGCTTCGATTCTCGATATCGCGGGTCTGGCGGCGACGCCGGTTTCGCACGACCCGTTTCCCCATGTGCTGATGCGCGGCTTCGTGCGACCGGATCGGCTGGCCGGGGTGGTGGGCGCTTTGCCGCCGCTCGGCAGCCGGGGCAGTTTTCCGATCGAATCCGTGAGGCTCGGGAATGATGCCGCGCAGTTGATGCGTGAGTTGAAGGGCGAGGCGTTCCGTGCCGCGATCGCCGCGAAATTCGGTCTCGACCTCGCGGATGCCCCGGTGATGATCACGTTGCGGGGGCAGACCGGGGCCAAGGATGGGCAGATCCATTGCGACTCGATCGCCAAGCGGGTGACCGTGCTGCTCTACCTGAACCCGGCGAGCGAGGCATGGGCCCGGCAGGATGGGTGCCTGCGTCTGCTGCGCGGGCCGGACGATCTGGAGAATTACGCGGTCGAGGTGCCGCCGGTCGATGGTACGCTGTTGGTGTTCCCCAACGGGCCGACGACCTGGCATGGGCACCGCACCTTCGTCGGGCGACGTTATACAGTGCAGCTCAATTACATGACGACCGACGCGAAAGCGAAATACGAGATGCGCCGCCACCGGGTTTCCGCCCTGGTCAAGCGCCTGATGCCGGCCGCCTGAGCGCGTGCTGGCGGGATCGCGCATCGCGGTGGTGCTGCCGGCCTACAATGCGGCGCGGACCCTGGCGCGGACGGTTGCGGAGATCGATCGCGAGATCGTCGATGATCTGATCCTGACCGATGATGCCAGCATCGACGCCACGGTGCCGCTGTCGCAGGCGCTCGGGTTGCACACCATCGTACACCGCGAGAATCGCGGGTATGGCGCGAACCAGAAGACCTGCTACGCCGCCGCGCTGGCGCGGGGCGCCGATATCGTGGTGATGCTGCATCCGGACTACCAGTATTCGCCGCGCCTGATCCCGGCGATGGCCTCGATGATCGTCTCGGGTCATTACGATGCGGTGCTGGCGTCGCGGATTCTGGGCGGGCGGGCGCGGGCGGGCGGGATGCCGTGGTGGAAATATGCCGCCAACCGGGGGCTGACCACGGTTGAGAACGTGCTGCTGGGGCAGACGTTTTCGGAATATCACTCGGGATATCGCGCGTGGTCGCGGCGCGTGCTCGAAGTTCTGCCGCTCGACAGGTGTTCGAACGACTTCGTGTTCGATAACCAGATGATCGCACAGGCGCTGTATGCCGGCTTCACCTTCGGCGAGATTTCGTGCCCGGCGCGCTATTTCAGGGAGGCGTCCTCGATCGATTTCGCGCGGTCGGTGACGTATGGCGTCGGTGTGCTGCATACGGCGTGGCGGTATCGCCTGGCTGCCTCGGGGTTGCGGGCGTGGCCGATCCTTCCGGCGCCGGCCGAGGCGGTTTCATGATCGGGCGGGATCGCCGGATCGTGGTGGCGGGGCTGATCGCCTGCGTGCTGCTGCTCGCGGCAGCCGCGAGCGCAATGACGGGACTTGGGGATGGCGGGGTGGTGTTGCGCCGGATCGAAGGGCTGCGTGCGCTCGGGGTGACGGGGGGGCTGGTGTTCGTGGCGTTGCAAATGCTGACGGCGGTGGCGGGATTTCTGCCGGCATCGCTGCTCGGCATCGCGGCGGGGGCCATCTACGGGGTCGGGCTCGGGTTCGGGCTTGCCGCCGCGGGGCTGATGCTCGGGGCAGCGATTGCGTTCGGGCTCGCGCGCACCGGCTTGCGCCCGGCGATCGGCCGGCTGATGGCGCGACGGACCTCGCTCGACCGGCTCGACATGGCTGTGGGGCATGAGGGGTGGCGATTCGTACTTCTGTTGCGAATCTCGCCGATCATGCCGTTCTCGCTGACCTCCTATGCGCTCGGTCTTTCGGCGGTCAGCGCGCGGGACTACGCGCTCGGCACGTTTGCGGCATTGCCCGCGCTGCTGGCTTATGTGAGCCTCGGCGCGGTGGGGACCGGCGGGCTGCGTGCGGCAGGCGGGACCGGTTCGGTGCACGCCATGCTGATTCTGGCGGGTGTGGCGGCGACGTTGCTGCTCGGTCTGCAAGTGATCCGCCTGATGATCGGATTGCGCCGGCCGGTATCGCAGCCGTGAGCGCGCTGACCGCAGGGCGTTGGCGTCAGGCGTTGCTGCTGGCCGGGGTGCTGGGGATTGCTGCCAATCTGCGACCTGCGATCACCTCGGTTTCGCCGGTGCTGGCCGCAATCGGGAGCGCGCTGGGGTTGGGCGGGGTCGGACTTGCGGTGCTCGCGACGATTCCAATTGGATGTTTCGCGCTCCTGGCCCCGGCGAGCCTGCCGCTGCAGCGCCGCGTCGGGCTGGAGCCGGCGGTGCTGCTGATCCTGATCATGCTGAGCGGCGGGTTGCTGTTGCGCCTGATCGATGCCGCGCCGGCGCTTTACCTTGGAACCGCGATTGCCGGATCGGCGATCGCGATGGCCAATGTGCTGGTGCCGGCGATCGTGAAGCGCGATTTTCCCAACCGGGTGGGATTGGTGACCGGGCTTTATATCACGACGCTGTATATCGCTGCCGCGACCGCTGCGGGCGTGAGTGTGCCGCTGATGCGCGCGAGTGCGCTGGGGTGGCGGGCCGCGCTCGGGTTTTGGGCAATCCCGGCGCTCGGCGGGGTTTTTCTATGGCTGCCGCAGGTGCGGCACGGGGTGGGACGATCCCCGCTGACGACGCGCGGCGGCGGGTTCGCCCGGATGATCCGCAATCCGCTGGCCTGGGCGGTCACCATGTTCATGGGGCTGCAATCGCTGGGGTATTACGGCGTGCTGTCGTGGCTGCCCTCGATTTTGCACAGTATCGGCATAGCGCCGGGCCGGGCCGGGCTGATGCGCTCGATCAGCACCATCGTGGCGTTGCCATCGACGCTGATCACCCCGCTTCTGGCCGTGCGCGGGCGGGACCAGCGGGGGCTGATGGTGGCGGTGAGCGGCCTTACCCTGATCGGGTATGCCGGACTGACCCTTGTGCCGGGTCTGGCGCCATGGGTGTGGATCGTGATTATCGGGCTCGGTCAGGGTGCGATGTTTCCGCTCGCGATGACGCTGATCGTGCTGCGCGCGGGGGGACCGATGGAGGCGATGGCGCTTTCGGCATTCGCGCAGACCATCGGGTACGCAGTTTCGGTGGTTGGTCCGCTGGGGATGGGCGTGCTCCACACCATGAGCGGGGTGTGGTGGCCGTCGATGGCGTTTCTGACCGCAACCCTGATCCCGACTTTTGCGTTCGGGCTCAGGGCGGCGCGATCGGAAACCCTCACCCTCGATGCGATGAGGGCGACTGTGTGATCAGGCTTTCATCTGGATGTGGGATTCCAGGAACCACAGCGATTCGTCGAGTTTACGCGAAACGCCGGTGAACAGGTCGGCGGTGTCGGCGTCGCCAGCTTCGTCGGCTTCGTCGATGTTCTTGCGCACGGCGTTGGCGACATCACCGAACCGCTCGATCAGGGCGTGGAGATGGGCGGTCGTGCTGTGGATTTCGGTGGGATAGGCCGCGAGCTTGGTGGATTTCGCCACTTCCTGAGTGGTGCCGAGGGCGGTGCCGCCAAGTTGGGCAACGCGTTCGGCCATTTCATCGACCAGCGGATCAAGCGCGTTGCGGAGCTTGTCGAAAAACTCATGGATCGCAATGAAATCCGGTCCCTTGACGTTCCAGTGCGCCTGCTTGATCGCGAGGGCGAGGTCGATGCTGTCGGCAAGGCGGGCGTTCAGCATTTCGATCGAGGCATGTCGCGTGTTGGCCGGCATGTCATTACGAGTGGCGAAGAGTTTTGCCATGGTTTTTCATCCTGTTCTGGCTTGATCGCGGGTCTCGGATGTGGCGATCGGTTACTGGCCGGGCAAGACGCGAATTGCAATAAGATCTGAACTCGTGCTTTTTGATACAATGAATTATTTTTTGATCAATGTCTCTGATTTAATTGCCGATTCGCCGCGCCGCATCATGGCGGTCGTGGCCTTCAAGTTCCGGGCGGCACGATTGCGGCATCTGCTCGATGTAGCCACCGGCTTTGCCGAATATGGCGACGGCGCCGTGGATTTGGTGGTGACGACGACGGCGGATGAGGCGGAACTGGCAACGCTGGAGCGGCTGTTCATCCCTCTTCGGACCAGCGGTTTGAACATGTCGTTCATACATGTGGCGTTCGACCCGGATCACCCGTATCGCATCACCTGGGAACACAAGCGCGTGCTGCGGGAGCGGTTTCTGGCTGACCCGGCATACTCCCATTTCATCTATGTGGAGGACGATATCCGGCTTTCGCCGCTCAACTTCGCCTATTTCCGGGCGTATCGGGAGCGGTTGCGGCCTCACGGATTACTGCCGGGATTTCTGCGCTACGAGTTCAACGATACCGATCATCGGACCTATCTGGTCGATCATCGGGACCCGACGCCGAGTGCGGACGTGCCGTGCGTCGATCTCGACGCCGTGCGGTTCGTCAATGTCGATCCACCTTACCAGGCGTGTCTCGTGCTCGACCGCGAACTGGCCGCCGAGCATGTGGCGGGGGCCTCGTTCGATGTCGAGGCGAGCACGATCTATGGTCATGGCGAGGCGGAGCGCGCGAATCTTGCCTTCGGCTACGAGCATATTCCGCACGGCGGATTTTCCAGCCGGTACGTCATGCCGCTTGATCGTGGTAGTTTACTGCCGCTTCATGGCTCGCTGATCCGGCATCTGCCGGATAATTTCACCAATCGGGTGCCGCCTGTGCTGAGATTCGGCACGTTGCCGGTCGAGGCGATGTTCCGGGGCGATGCGTTAATGCAGCATGTCGATCCGCACCCTTCCGATCGGCCTCAGGCCGTCGCGGCCGGATAGCGCGACCGGGCCGTGGCGGGTGACGATGATGTCCTCACCCGCCAGAGCGCTATCGTTAGCCGACGGTATTGGTCCTGGTTTCGCTGACGCTTTGCAAGGACTGCAATAGACCCGAATTCGGCCCTATTGCAGTCGAAGCTCTGGTACCGGTGTTACTCGGCGGCGTCTTCACGCCGTCCCTTGCCGCCGACCTGATCGGAGATATCGGCGCCGGTCGCCTGATCCACCACCCGCATCGACAGCTTGACTTTGCCGCGATCGTCGAGGCCGATCATTTTCACCTTCACGACATCACCGGCCTTCACCACGTCCCCGGTTTTGGCGACGCGGCCCTGGGCGAGCTCGCTGATGTGCACCAGCCCGTCCCGTGCGCCGAAGAAGTTCACGAAAGCGCCGAAATCGGCGACTTTCACGACTTTGCCGGTGTAGATCTGGCCAACTTCCGGCTCGGAGGTGAGGCTGCGGATCTTGTCGATCGCCTTCTGGGCCTGCTCGTCGGAGGTGGCGGCGATCTTGATCGTCCCGTCGTCCTCGATGTCGATCTTGCAGCCGGTCTGCTCGACGATCTCGCGGATCACCTTGCCGCCGGTGCCAATCACGTCGCGGATCTTGTCCTTCGGCACGGTGATCACGGTGATGCGCGGCGCGTTCTGCGACACGTCGTCTCGCGAGCCCTGGAGGGCCTTGGCCATTTCACCGAGGATGTGCATCCGGCCATCCTTCGCCTGATCCAGCGCGATCTTCATGATCTCGAAGGTGATCGAGGTGATCTTGATGTCCATCTGCAGCGAGGTGATGCCGGATTCGGTGCCCGCGACCTTGAAATCCATGTCGCCGAGATGATCCTCGTCGCCCAGAATGTCGGACAGGACGGCGAAGCCGCGATCTTCCTTGATCAGACCCATCGCGATCCCGGCAACCGGACGCGCCAGCGGCACGCCGGCATCCATCAGCGCAAGGGAGGTGCCGCACACCGTCGCCATCGAGGACGAGCCGTTGCTCTCGGTGATTTCGGAGACCACCCGCAGCGTGTACGGGAATTTGTCCTTGCCGGGCAGCAGCGGGTGGATGGCGCGCCAGGCGAGCTTGCCATGGCCGACTTCACGGCGGCCGGGGCTGCCGACGCGGCCGGTTTCACCGACCGAGAACGGAGGGAAATTATAATGGAGCATGAAATGCTCGCGATATTCCCCTTCGATCGCATCGATCATCTGCTCGTCCTGGGCGGTGCCGAGGGTGGCGACGACCAGAGCCTGGGTCTCGCCACGGGTGAACAGCGCGCTGCCATGGGTGCGCGGCAGGACGCCGAC
>JAQTXO010000123.1 GCA_028688765.1 Acidiphilium sp.
GGGCGCCATCGACATAGACGCTGAGACCGGCCGGGGTGCCCTGGATCGGGGAGAGTTCGAAGCCGTGATAGAGGATATTCGGCTGGTAGGGATTGGCCTGACTGTTCACGAGATTGACGCCGGCGGCCTGGCGGTTGAGCGCCTGAGCGACATTGGCGGTGCCTCCGGCACTGAGGTCGTGACTGCCGAGCACCTGCACGAGGGCGGGGAATTTCGCGATGTTGATGCCGCTACCGGCCAGCGGCGAGGCATCGACCGTGATTTTCCGGATAGCAACGCTCGATGGGGGCGGCGCAGCAACCACCACGACCGAAGCCGGCGGAACCGCCTGCGCATTGGCGTTGGTGATGCCCGACATCGCAGCCACCGTAATGACTATGAATCGCGCATAACGGCATGTGGCCAATTTCATGGTCCTGATAAGCCTCGGTTGCCGATAGATGTCCCCTGAAGCCTTGCTACGTCATTGAACTCGTTCGGACAAGTTCTGCGAGGACATTGGTTCCCGTTACGGTACCGTCTCCGATTTCTGCATTGGTGCAATGCACAAATCGGCGGATAACGATCTTTATATCGGCAATGTCCGATATACATATTGGTGCATGACGATTGAAGGCACTCTGGATCCGGCGTGTGGACTGGACGAGGGAATCAAGGCTCTCGCCCATCCGGTACGGCGGGCGATATTGGCGAAGCTGCGCGAACCCGAGCGGTATTTTGCGGCGCAGGCGCAGCCGCTCAGCCTCGGGGTCTGTGCCGGGCAGATCGAACAATCCTGTCCGCTGTCGCAGTCCAGTATTTCGGCGCATCTGGCCGCTTTGCAGGCGGCCGGGCTGATATCGGGGCGGCGGGTCGGTCCCTACGTGTTCTTCAAGCGTGATGACGAGGCGATCGAACGGTTGCTGGCACTTCTGCGTGCAGCACTCGATCAGCCGGCGTGTAGCTCTGAACCTGTGCAATCATCCTGAAAGGCTGATCGATGTCGATTTTGTTCGAACCTCTGAAAGTCGGGGCGTTCACGCTCCGCAACCGTGTGATCATGGCACCGCTGACCCGCGCGCGGGCGGGCGATGTGCGCATTCCGAATGCGCTGATGGCGGATTATTATGCGCAGCGTGCCGGGGCGGGGATGATCCTGTCCGAAGCGACGTCGGTCACGCCGATGGGTGTGGGCTATGCGGCGACGCCGGGGTTATGGGCCGAATCGCAGGTGGCCGGATGGCGTTTGATCACCGAGGCGGTGCATCGCAAGGGGGGGCTGATTCTCGCCCAGCTCTGGCATGTCGGGCGGATTTCCGATCCGTTATTCCTGAACGGTGAACTTCCGGTCGCGCCGAGCGCCATCGCGGCCGAGGGTCATGTCAGTCTGGTACGCCCGGAAAAACCCTATGTGACGCCACGCGCCCTTGCCACGGATGAGATCCCGCCGGTGATCGAGGCGTATCGCGTCGCGGCGGCCAACGCGAAGCTCGCCGGGTTCGACGGGGTCGAGATCCACGGGGCGAACGGCTACCTTCTCGATCAATTCCTGCAGGACAGCACCAATCAGCGGACCGACCAGTATGGCGGCTCTCTGGAAAATCGTGCCCGGCTGATGCTTGAAGTGACCGACGCCGTGATCGGCGTGTGGGGTGCCGACCGGGTCGGGATGCATCTGGCCCCGCGTGGCGATGCGCATTCGATGGGCGACAGCGACCGTCTCGGCACGTTCACCTACGTCGCCCGCGAACTCGGGCGGCGGGGGATCGCGTTCATCGCGGCGCGGGAGCACAAGGCGGCGGACTGGATCGGACCGCAGTTGAAGGCCGCGTTCGGCGGGGTCTATATCGGCAATGAAGGCTTCACCAGGGAAAGCGCGGAAGCGGCGATTTCAGCGGGCGAAGTCGATGCTGTCGCGTTCGGCAAGGCCTATATCGCCAATCCGGATCTGGCGGAGCGGTTTGCAGCCGATCTGCCGCTGAACGCCCCGCTGAGTGTCGCGAGCTTCTATCAGGGGGGTGCCGAGGGCTATACGGATTATCCGGTGGCACAGAAAGCCGCCTGAGGCGGAATCGGCCGGGGCCTTGGGGCCCCGGTTTTTTCGGGGAGATGGAGCAATGCGGTTCAAGGATCGACGGGTGGTGGTGATGGGCGGCAGCCGGGGTATCGGCCTCGCCATTGCCAAAGGTTTCGCTGCCGAGGGGGCCAACGTCGCAATCTGCGCGCGCGGGGCGGAGGCGTTGGAGGCGGCACGCAAGGATATCGGCAGCCACGGCCGCGCCGCCTTCGCCGCCCGGTGCGACCTCGCGGACGGCGCTCAGATCGCCGCGTTCATCCCGGAGGCGGTCGGCGCGCTGGGCGGGATGGATGTTCTGGTGAACAATGCGTCCGGCTTCGGCATGACCGATGACGAAACCGGCTGGGATGCGTCGTTCCGGGTCGATATCATGGCGATCGTGCGGGCGAGCCAGGCGGCGCGGGAGTTTCTCCAGGCCGATGAAGGCGGCTCGATCATCAATATCGCATCGATCTCGGGGATGCGGGCATCGACGCGCAGCGGACCCTATGCGGCGGCGAAAGCGGCGGTGATCAATTACACCATGTCGCAGGCGGCCCAGATGGCGCGGCAGAAAATCCGGGTGAATGCAATCTCGCCCGGCGCGATCGAGTTTCCCGGCGGGGTCTGGGACCGGCGCAAGCGCGACAACCCTCATCTCTATGAAGCGACGCTCGCCTCGATCCCGTTCGGCCGGTTCGGAACCGCCGAGGATATCGCCGATGTCGCGTTGTTCCTTGCCTCGCCCGCCGCGCGCTGGATTACCGGGCAGAATATCGTGGTGGATGGCGGGCAGTTGCTCGGCTGACCTCCGCGACTTCGTGATTGCCCACCCCCCGCACTGCCGTGTTAGGGACGCGATATGGCAACACGCAGCATCGGAGTCGCATTGTCGGGTTCGGGTCTGCTGCTCGGGGCACATATCGGGGCCCTTCGTGCGGTGGAGCAGGCGGGGTTTGCCATATCGGAAATCGCGGGAACCAGTGGTGGCGCGATCGTTGCCGCGAGTTATGCGGCGGGGGCGACGCCGGATGCGCTGGAGACGATGTATCTCGCCGCCGATTTTCGTGCCCTGCTGCCGTTCCGGAATTACGCCGTCGCGGCGGTGCGGCTGCTGCTGACCAGGGGACTGATCAGCCCGGCACCGTTCGAGGCATGGCTGAGAACGACGCTCGGCGAAATGACGCTGGGACAGAGCCGGATTCCCTGCACCATCGTGGCATCGAACCTCACCACCGAGGCGAGCGAGATCTGGCGCAGCGGCACGACGCCGGCCATGAAATTGTGGCAGGCGGTGCTGGCCTCCGCCGCGTTTCCGCTGGTGTTTCCCCCGGTGCAGATGAATGGCGCATGGCTGCAGGACGGTGGATTGTTCGATGACATTCCGGTCGATCTGCTCGGCACCACGCCACGCCTCGGCGTGGTTGTCGGCGGGCGGCCGACGCCGCTGGTGGGCTCGCCGAGCCTGATCGGGCTGCTGATGCGGGACATCGAAACGCTGTTTCTCGCCAATTCCGCCCATGTCGTCGATAGTGTCCCGAAAGACTGTACGGCGATCGCGTATGTGGAGGGTGTGGACGTGCCGATCTTCGATACCGCAATCTCGGTCGCCACTCGGCAGAAGCTGATCGCCGCCGGTTCCGAGGCCGCGTTGGCGGCGCTGCGGACGCTGGTCGTGTCAAACGCAGCGGCGGCGGCAGACGGGGCCTGAGGGTAGCATTTCGGAAAACCTGAGTTGGGCCGCGCGGGTTCAGTAGTTGAACTGGTATTTCAGCCCGATGCTCTCGCCGTTATTGCTGCCGGCACCGCCGCCGGTTCCCACTTTGGTATCGAGTTTCAGGCCCTTGTAGAGATTGATCTCGACCTTGGCGGTGGACCCCTGCCCCGTTGCGGACTGGCTGGCCCCGACATAGACGCCGGGGGCAACGTAGCGGCCCGCATTGACCGTGGGCGACGAACTGGTGCTGGAACCTCCGCCGAGTGAAAGTTCGTCGAGGCCGAGCGCCTTGCGCACCCCGCCGAGCGGTCCGCCGCCGCTGCCGCCGATCCCCGCGAGCTGGGCGAGCGAGGCGGCCAGCGAAACCGCCTGGAATGCGGACAGGCTCTGCGTGCCCGTGCCATAAAGCAGATGGGAAAGTACCTCATCGGAGGGCAGCGTGGGGCTGCTGGAGAGTGAGATTTTCGGAGCGGTCGGCGTGCCGGTGACGGCAAGCGTCGAGGTGATGCCGTCCGCGGATGAGTTGGTCGCTTCGAGGTCGAGGGTCGGCATGAAGCCGCCGCCGTTGAAGTCGAAGGTGCCTTTGGTGAATTTGAGGTTCTTGCCCCCGAGCGAGAAATAGCCGCGGATCAGGTGGAAGCCGCCCGAGGGCACCGGGTGCGCCGCGGTACCGGCCAGATGCAGCGCGCCGCCGAGATTGGCGAAAATACCGTCTCCGCGGATGAAGACCTGATTTTTCGCGACGACATTGAGGTCAAGGCCGATCGGCGGTGCCGGAGTCGGCGGGGGCGGCGGTTTGGCACCGGGGCGGATGATGTTGAGCGTGGTGACCGAGGGCGGCAGGCCCTTGGGGATTTCGATGTTGGCGCTGTTGATATCGATGGTGCCGCCGAGGCGCATGGCGGTCTTGACCGCCCCTGTGATCGAGAGTGCGCCGCCGAGCGATTCGGTGATGACATCGCTCGAAATCGGACCGGCATTGTCGAAGGCGATCCGGATATCAATTGGCATCGGGGCCTGAAGACCGATGGTTCCGTGCCCGGTGATCGTGCCGTGACTGGCGGTGGCGTCGAGGTGATCGAGCGTAACCGTCTGGCCGGCGGCGGTGATCAGGGCGCTGATTTTGGTGAGGTTGAGGCCGGATGTGACGTTTTCCACACTGCCCCCGGCAAGGGTGATGCTGCCGGAAGCGCGTGGGGCGGCGGCGGTACCGCGGACGCGCAGGTTCGGCGTGATGACGCCAGTGACGCGGGTGCCCTGGGCTTCGGTGATCGGATCGACCAGACGCAGATCGGTCCGGCCGGTGACCGCGAGATCGATCGCACCGGTTTTGGTCAGCGGGACCGTGCCATCGATACTCAAATCAGCGCGCGTCCCGAGGGTGAGATGGGCGGAACCATGGGCGGATGTGGCGTTGAGGGTTTCATGGGCGGTCAGGTCGGCAGCCGGAAGCGAGGCCGTCGTGCCGTTGAGCAGACGCATCCCGGTCGCGGTCAGGTCGATGGTGCCGCGCGGTGCGCGCGGGGTGCCCGAGAGATTGGCGTTGGCGTTGATGGTGCCACGCGCGTCGAGTTTCGGGTCGATCGCGTGAACCAGCGTGGCGGAGACATTCGAAACGCGGGCGGTGAACCCCATCGGTCCGGTCATGGATAGCGGCGCGGTGCCGTTGAGGTTGAGGCGGGCGGCGCCAAGCGTCGCGGCGATGGTGCCGCGCATGGCGTGACCGAGCAGGGTTTCATTGGCGGTGAGGTTGGCGGACGGCAGACCTGCGCCGGGGCCGGAGAGCACCCCCAGATCGCGCCCGATCAGTCTGACCGTGCCGGTGGGTGCGGTGAGGCTGCCGGTGATATGCGCGTTTGCATCGATCATGCCGTGGGCGGCGAGTTTGGGGTCGGCGGCGCGGGCGATCGATGCCGGGAGATTCTGGATTGCGGCGGTCAGGTCGAGGTTCGGGCGAAGGCTGCCATTTGCGGTGATGCGGGCATTGCCGCCGAGACCACCGAGGCCGAGGGCAAGGTGATGCACCTCGAACCCCGGTTTGGCGATGATCGTGGCCGGGCCGAGCAGAGTGGCGGCTACGCCGCGCGCGGCGGCGGTGAGGCTTGCCAGGTGAACGATGCGGTCCTTGCCGTCGAGCGTGCCGGCGAGCGCGAGATTGGCGGGTTTGCCCGCGAGGTTGGCGAACCGGCCTTTGGCGGTCACGCCGAGGGCGGCCTCGGTGCCCTTTGCGGTGAGTGCAAGATTGCCGGTCACTTCCGGGGCGCGAAGGCCCGTTATGGTGGCGCTGGCATCGATCGCGGGGTCGGAGTCGATGTGATCGAGACTTGCATTAATGATCGCGTTGGTCAGGCCGATGGAACGCCCTTCGGCGATGTTGGCCGCGGTGAGCTTGATCGTGGCTGGACTGCCGGAGGCATGGGCGAAATCGGCATCGATCGAGCCGGCGAGCGCGATGTTCAGCAATTTTCCGAAATCGGCGAGTTTGGTGATGGCGATGTGCAGGTGACCGTCAGGCAGTTTGGCCCCGGGGGCGCGGGTGATGACGCCGTGGCCGGTGAGCGACTTCCAGGTGAGATCGTGGAGTGCGACATCGATGGCACCGGCGGCGCTGCGCGCGAAATCGGCGTCGATCGCGAGCGGCGCATTGTCGAGCGAGCCGCTTCCGGTGATGCTGCCGCGCGGGGCCCTGGGCAGATGGGTCATCGAGATCGCGACCTTGAACGGGCCGGAGGGAATCGCCTTCGTCGTGATGGTGCCGGTGATGAGGGTGTGGAGCGTAAGGTCGGTGCGCGGCCCCTGAAGGTCGAGATGCTCGGTCGCGTGGCCGGTGAGTTGAGAGTCGATCAGCGTGATATCGGGCTGGGTGAGGTTGCCATGCAGCGCGATGGTATCGGCATCCACCATCCCGGCGAGCCGCGCGGTGATCGCCGCGGCATCGATCGTGAGGCTGTGGATGGTGGTGGTGCCGTCATCGAGCGTGATATCGCCAGCGATGGTCGCCCGCTTGCCGACCAGCGTGGGAATGGGTTTGGCGCCGTTGGTGATTTCGATGGCGTCGTTCACATGGATGGTCGTCGCACTCCCGGTCTTGTTTGCGACCAGATGCAGGACGTTCCTGCCATCGAGCTGGCGGTGTCCGATCGCGGCATACGGGGCGATCTCGGGAATGGTGAGGGTGACATTTGCCGCCGGGGCGACGCGTGACAGATTGACGGTGCCATCGGCATGGGCGTGGAGGGCGCCGAGGGCGGCGGAGAGGGTCAGTGCCGCGTGGTGACGGGGACCATCAAGGTCGATGGTGACATCGAGCGGACCGGCAAGGGCTTTGTTTGCGGCAATGCCCGAAAGCGTCTCGATCATGCCGCCCTGCGGTTCGTGCAACACGATTTTGGCGGCGACGGTGCGGGGATCGACCGTCGCGTCGATCGTGTAATGGCCCGGCTGGTCGAGCGAGGTCGCACGGAGGGCGACGGCGACATGGGTGAGCGAGGTCGCGACCGCGTGACCCATGAGGCTCAGCGCGACCGGATGGCCGATCACCGGCTTGCC
>JAQTXO010000124.1 GCA_028688765.1 Acidiphilium sp.
TCGAGGATTCCGAAATCCGCGTCGAGATGGGCCATTCCCGTCATCCCTCCGGCCCGGTTTCCGGCGGTTCGATCACCACCGGCTCCGCCGGCTCGGCGGTCCACAAGGCAGCCCTCGCGGTGCGCGAACGCCTGTTCGCAACCGTCGCGGGCGATCAGGATCGCACCGGCATGACCATCGCCGACCGCCATGTGGTCCTCCCCGATGGCTCCCGCCGCGCGATCCGCGATATCCTCGCAGGCCTTCCGGGCGGCGTGATCGAGGAACAGGCCGACTGGAAACCGGACGACATGGACGAAAAAACCATGCGTCAGGGACTCTCCGGCGGCATGGCCTTCGCCGGCCCGGTCGGCTCCAGCCATGTCTCCTTCTCGTTCGGTGCCCAATTCGCCGAAGTGCGGATCGACCCCCTGCTGCGGACCATCAAAGTCGCGCGCATGGTCGGCGTGTTCGCCTGCGGCCGGATTATCAACCCCCGCACCGCGCGGAGCAATCTGATCGGCGGCATGATCTGGGGCGCCAGTTCGGCGCTGCTCGAGGAAACCCAGGTGGACCGCCCGCGCGCCCGCTTCGCCAACACCGACCTCGCCTCCTACCATATCGCCGCCAATGCCGATATCGGCGAGGTCGTGTGTGAAATGCTCGACGAGGACGATCCCGTGGTCAACGCAATCGGCGCCAAGGCGGTCGGCGAGGTCGGCATCGTCGGCATGCCCGCCGCGATCGCCAATGCGATCTATCACGCAACCGGCAAACGCATCCGCCGCACCCCGATCCGGATCGAGGACATTCTGTAGTCCGCCCCGATGAAACGGGTCATCGCCGCATCCCTCGCGATCCTTGCCGCAACCGCACCCGCCTTTGCGGATGGACCGTTTGCCGGCTGGGGCCGTGCCGCGATCCCGCCATCCCCCGTGGTCCGGGCGGTGACGCTCGATCCCCGCACCACGGCACTCCTCCTGCTCGATTTCGTCAGCCAGACCTGCAGCGCGGCCACCCGCCCGACCTGCCTCGCCACCATCCCCCATGTCGCCCGCCTGCTCGCCCGTGCCCGCGCCGCACACGCCACCATCATCTATTCCTACGTCCTGAGCGGGACGATGACAGATGTGAATCCGGCTCTCAGGCCGCTGCCCGGCGAAGCGGCGGTGCAATCCGGCCCCGACAAATTCCTCCATACCGATCTCGCTGCCCTGCTTCGCAAGGACGGGATCAAGACCGTGATCATCACCGGCACCGCCGCGGAGGGAGCCGTGCTCGCCACCGCGAGCGAAGCCGCCTATCGCGGCTACCGCGTCGTCCTGCCGTATGACGGCATGTCATCCCGCCATGAATATGCCCACCAGTATGTCGCCTGGGACCTGCTCAACGCCCCGGCGGTCGGCCCCCACACCACGCTGACACGGCTGGACCTGATCAGCTTTCGCTGACACGGAACGCTTCAGCTTCAGCCCAACTCTCCGGCCAGCGGTCCCAGCGCGGCGGCGATCCCGAATGCACCCGGCAACGCGCCGTGCGGAAACAGCGTGGTGACATGGCCGAGCTTGCGGCCCTCCCGCGCGGCGGTCTTGCCGTAATGATGCGGGATCAGCCGCGGTGCCGCGACGATCTCCGGCCACAGCGCGATATCGGCGGGTCCGACCAGATTTTTCATCACCGCGTCGGAATGGCGGATCGCCTGCGGCAGCGCGAGCCCGGCAACCGCGCGGATATGCAGCTCGAACTGGCTGGCGGGGCAGGCATCGATGGTCCAGTGCCCGGAATTATGCGGGCGCGGCGCAATCTCGTTGGCGAGCAGCCTCCCTGCGGCATCGACGAAAAACTCGACCGCCATCAGCCCGATCAGGCCGAGCCGGTCCGCCACGCGCAACGCCATCTCCTGCGCCTCGCGCCGCAATTCGGGATCGAACGGGGCAGGGGCCAACGTCAGGTCGAGGATATGGTCGCGGTGACGATTTTCCACGGTATCGAACGCCGTGCTCGCGCCATCGCCGCCGCGCGCGACGATCACCGAACATTCGCAGGCGAAATCGATGAACCCTTCGAGGATCAGCGGCTTGGGATTGAGCAGGGCAAAGGCCATCTCGGCCTCGCCCTCCGTGCGGATCAGCGCCTGGCCCTTGCCGTCGTAGCCGAGGCGGGTGGTTTTCAACACCGCAGGCAGGCCGATCGTCGCGATTGCATCCCGCAGCTCATCGGGCGTGGTCACGGCGGCCCAGGGCGCGGTGCCAACACCCGCCTGATTGAGAAACGATTTCTCCGCGAGCCGGTCCTGGCTGATCCGCAGGATATCCGGACCCGGCCGAACCGGGCGGCGCTCCGCCAGCAGATCGAGCCCTTCCGCCGAGACGTTCTCGAATTCGAACGTGATGACATCGACCTGATCGGCAAACCGCGCCAGAGCGGCATGATCGTCGTAATCGGCGAGGGTGGTGACACTCGCAACCTGCGAAGCCGGGGCATCCGGTTCGGGCGTGAACACGTGGCACCGGTAGCCGAGCCGTGCCGCCGCCATCGCGGACATACGGCCCAACTGGCCGCCACCGACGATGCCGATCGTGGCGTTGGGCGCGAGCGGAAATCTCATCATCTCAGTCTTCAGGGGTCTGCGGCACGGCATCGCTCTGCGCCGCCCGCCACCCATCCAGCCGTGCGGCCAGCGCCGGGTCGGACAAAGCGAGTATCGCCGCCGCGAACAACCCGGCATTGATCGCCCCGGCCTTGCCGATCGCAAAAGTCGCCACCGGCACGCCGCCCGGCATCTGCACGATCGAGTGCAGGCTGTCGACGCCGCGCAACGCGTGCGATTCCACCGGCACGCCAAGGACGGGCAGGGGGGTGAACGATGCGACCATCCCCGGCAGATGTGCTGCCCCACCGGCCCCGGCGATGATCACCCGCACGCCGCGTCCCCGCGCGGATTTGGCGTATTCAACCATGCGTTCCGGGGTGCGGTGCGCCGAGACCACGCGCTCTTCATGCGCAACGCCGAGTTCGGTCAGAATATCGGCGGCGAATTTCATGGTCGGCCAATCCGAGCGACTGCCCATGATGATCCCGATCATGCCTCCCTCACGCGATGCTGTCGGGGATCAACCGGCTTTCGAGCCGCAGGATCTGGTCGCGCAGCAGCAGCTTGCGCTTTTTCAGCCGCTGAACCTGCAACTGGTCGATCAGGGCCTGATCGCCGAGCCGGGCGATCACGGTGTCGAGGTCGCGATGCTCGCTGCGCAACCCGTGCAACTGGCGGAGCAGATTATCCTTGTCGGTCAGCATGAACGGCTCCTTAGCACACGGTCGCGGCACCGTCCTACTCCCGATTCATCCGCAAAACCACGAACCGCATCAGCATCCACCGTGTGGCGGTGGCGTTGCATAAAAGTTTGATGACAAACCCCCGGGGAGGGGATTAGTCTCGAAATCCGGTGCCTCACGGCAGCGTGAGGCCCGGAACGACGAGACCATTTCTTCGAACCGGATGCTTTTTGCTCTTGGAAAGGAGTCGATGATGAGTTTGCAAGCGAGGCTTGAGTCATTGAAACAACGTCACGCCGGAGTCGATGCCCGGATCACCGATGAGGACCGCCGCCCCCGCCCCGATGATGACAGCCTCTCGCGACTCAAACTCGAAAAACTCCGTCTGAAAGAGGAAATGGAGCGGATCCGGACTCGCCAGTGATGTCGCCCGCAGCCCGAGCCGCATCGTCGGCTCGGGTCTGTCCTCAGGCGGCTTCGTCTTCGCTCATCATCGGCAGCGGCGCCGGAATCGGCTGACCTTCGCGCTCCGCCCGCGCATTGGCCGCATGGACCGCATCATTCAGGTCCGACTGCTTGCACAAGCCCAGAATAACCGGATCGCGCGGCTTGATATTGGCCGAATTCCAATGGCTGCGTTCCCGCACCTTCTGGATCGTCTCCTTGGTGGTGCCAAGCAGCTTCACGATCGCCGCATCCTGCACCAGCGGATAGTTGCGCAGCATGAACGCAATCGCATCCGGCCGGTCGATCCGCTTGGCGACCGGGGTATATTTCGCGCCCTTGCTCCGCCGCGCTCCCGGATTGGCAGCCTCCAGCACTTTCAGCCGCGCCGAAGGATCGGCCTCGCAGCGCTTGATCGCCTCCGCCGTGGTCTGCTTGTTGACCACCGGGTCATAGCCCACGATCCCCTGCGCGACCTCGCCATCCGCGATCGCCTGAATCTCCAGCGGATGCATACCGCAGAAATCCGCGATCTGTTCGAAGGTCAGGGCCGTCTTTTCGATCAGCCACACGGCGGTGGCTTTCGGCATCAGCGGGAGCGTCATGATCATACCTCAGAGAGAGCGGCAGGCGGCCAAGTTCGTGCCTCGGCGGTGCCGACATACATTAGCCATGGTGATATGGTGCAGACTGGCCGTGCCGGTCAAGCCGTGCCGGGCTGCGATCATCGCAGGTCGCCCCCTCGCATCCGGCGGGAACCCTCACTTGCGTTTGGCGTCGGGAAGGTAAACATTACACAAATGATCGACCCGTTCGGACGCAGCATCACATATCTTCGCATCTCGGTGACCGACCGGTGCGATTTTCGTTGCGTCTACTGCATGGCGGAAGACATGAGCTTCCTGCCCAAGCGCGATCTTCTGTCGCTCGAGGAACTCGAACGCCTCGCCGGTGCCTTCATCCGCCTCGGCGTCCGCAAACTGCGCCTGACCGGCGGCGAGCCTCTGGTGCGCCGCGGGGTCATGGCGCTGGTCAACCGCCTCGGGCTGCAGATCGGCCACGGGCTCGACGAACTCACCCTCACCACCAACGGCAGCCAGCTCGCGCGTTACGCCGATGAACTCGCCGCCGCCGGGGTGCGCCGCCTCAATGTCAGTATCGACACGCTGGACGAGGCGAAATTCGCATCGATCACCCGCTGGGGCCGCCTGCCCCAGGTGATCGAAGGCGTCATGGCCGCAAAACAGGCCGGGCTGCGCATCAAGATCAACGCGGTCGCCCTGAAAGGTGTGAACGAACACGAATTCGATACCATGCTCGCCTGGTGCGGCGAACACGGCTTCGACCTCTGCCTGATCGAGACCATGCCGCTCGGCGAGATCGAGGGCGACAGGATGGACCAGTACCTGCCCTTATCCGTGGTCCGCCAGCGCCTCGCCGCCAACTGGACACTGACCCCGAGCACCTATGCCACCGGCGGCCCGGCGCGCTATTTCGACATCGCCGAAACCGGTACGCGGCTCGGCCTGATCACCCCGCTCACCCATAATTTCTGCGAAAGCTGCAACCGCGTCCGCCTGACCTGCACCGGCACCCTCTATATGTGCCTCGGTCAGGACGACGCGGCCGATCTGCGCGGCGTCATGCGCGCGAGCGATGACGATCAGATCCTCGAAGACGCCATCAGGGCCGCGATCGCGCGCAAGCCGAAAGGCCATGATTTCGTGATCGACCGCACCCGCAGCGGTCCCGCCGTCGCCCGCCACATGAGCGTGACCGGCGGCTGAGCGCCCCATCGCGCAGTCGGCTCCGGGACATGACCGCCGCCACACGGTCACGTCCCGGCTCAGGTCAAAACCCGCTCTCAGGCCGGCTGGAGCATAGTCATCCGGTCATACACATCCGCCGCCGCATCGGCGAACAGCGCCTGACAGGCCACGATCCCATCCCACAGCGCCCGGCTGGCGACCGCAGCATCGTCGGAGGGGTGATAGGCCCGGGCCAGATCCTCGTCGATTTCGAGATGCGAAGGCCCGTCATGAACCTCGGTATGCGCCTCGCCCCAGGTCCACCGCCCCTCGGGGAACAATGCCAGGAATCGCGGCGACTCGCATAGATACGCCGCCATTTCCTCTGCAATGTATTCCGTCCCCGCCAGCCAGCAGAAAAACGCCACCGGATCGCGCGTGGTCGCATGCGCCACCAGCCGCTCGACGCCATCGACAAGCTGATATTCCGCGAGATCGACCCGTCGCGCCCGCGCCCCCTCCTGCCACAGCAACGAGTGGGAGCCCTCTTCCTCACGCATTTCCCGAACCGCCGCCCGCGCCATGTCGAAATACGCATGGGTCCGCTCGCGTCCGAACCGTTCCACCAGCGGCCGGATCGGCAGGCCCGCCACCTGGCGGTCGATCGCTTTCTCGAACGCATCCACGAATGGCCAGAACCCCGAAAGCAGCGCCGCGACCGCCGCCGTATTTCCCTCCGCGCAGGCACGCAGCAGCGGTGCGCCGCGCACCTGGGCGCGCATGAACTCGCGCAACGCGCCCCGATCGAGAATCGTGTCTCCATAGAGTAGTGCGTACATTTTTCGCTCCTGATGATTTTCACACTTGCCCATGCAAGTCTCACTGGCTTAGATGCGCGCGCGGCTGACTACAATTATTCTTTTGTATCCGGCCGGTTGGCGTTTGTTTTGATCAAATAAATAGATTTCCGGCCTTATTTTTATGGATAACATTTTTTATTAACTATTGCGGCGCTGACATGCTACCGAAATCGCCATGCGGCGCTCCGTATGATCCTGGAAGGAGCATTCACTTGCCCGATACTTCGAACCTGCGATCCCCACGCGACGAATCCCGTTCAACTTTCCGTGGCACCGCTTCCCTCGTTTCGTCAACTGAACCATACCGATTCGCGAATGTCATGAAAAATTTACGCTCACCGCTTCGGGAGCCCGGCGTTTCCGATCGCTTCCGCGTGGCGCAGATCGACGCGGCGGTCCGGCTCGCACCGATCTCCGCGCTAGCGAGCGCAGCGACGGTTTTCGTCGTGGTCCTGTCCTTCTGGCCTTACGGCGACCACGCCTATCTGATCGCGTTGTTCCTCGCGATCCAGTCGATCGTCCTCGCCATCCTGTTCGGTTGCGCGCGCTGGGCCGGTTCCTCCTCGCGCTCACCCCGCGCCGCCATGGCCGCCGCGGTTGCCGGCGGCGGCGCGCTCGGCCTGCTCTGGGGCACCATGCCGCTGGAACTCTTCACCACCGGCGATTCCAGGGAACAACTCCTGATCACCGGCACGGTGACCGGACTGATCTGCACCGGCGTGGTCGTCGCCCCCCTGGTGAGCGCGGCACTGGCCTTCATGCTCCCGATCATCGCCGGTTCGTTCATCGCGCTGGCGCAAACCGGCGATCGCTTCTTTCTCTTCATCGGCTCGCTGCTCGCCTTCTACGCCCTGTTCGTGAGTTTCCGTGCCATCTACCTCTCCCGCCTGTTCCAGGAGCGCTTCCCCGAACAGCTCCGGGTCGACGATCAGGCCGCCACCATCAGGCTGCTCCTGCGCGATTTCGAGCGCACCGCGAGCGACTGG